>JBARDR010000035.1:0-3342 GCA_049795335.1 Gelidibacter sp.
ATGTGAGCAATATATAGCTACGTTGCCTTCCAATGTTGAGGTCAATTATAAAGGTAGTATTGATGGTGATTTAATAGTTGACACTTTAAGGTCTTATGACTTTTTCATCCTGCTTTCAAAAGGAGAAAATTTTGGACATGCCATTTTAGAGGCCTTTTCAGCGGGATGTCCCGTAATTATTTCAGATCAAACGCCTTGGAAGGATCTCAAGTCAAAAAATATTGGTTGGGAAGTCAATACTAGCATCTCTGAGGAAGTTGGTAAGGCTCTCAATGAAGCCTGTCAAATGTCTCCTACAGAATACCAAGTCTGGTCTCAAAACGCCGTGGAATTTTATAGGTCCTTTGCTCAAAATTCCGAATTATTAGAATCAAATTTAAATCTTTTCAATAAAGATTAATGAAAACAGATCTTTCTACCTATAATAATGATTGGTATCAACCAGGCTCTAAAATCAAACGACTTTTATGGTATTTTGTTAATGAGTTGTTTTTAAAATGGAGTATCATACCATCCTCTGGAATTAGGATTTTTTGGTTAAAATCGTTTGGGGCTACGATAGGTCATAGTGTAGTTATTAAGCCTAGCGTTAATGTAAAGTACCCATGGAAATTGAGTATAGGTAACCATTGTTGGATAGGAGAAGAGGTTTGGATTGATAATTTGGACCAGGTCACTATTGAGGATCATGTCTGCATCTCACAAGGAGCATTTTTAATTTGTGGCAATCATAACTATAAAGCATCAGGTTTTGACTTAATGATCGCGCCCATTGTTTTGAAAGAGGGCAGTTGGGTAGGTGCCAAAAGTATTGTGGGTCCAGGTGTGACATTGGAAAGTCATTCAGTTCTTGCTTTGGGGTCTGTGACCAGTAGCAATTTAGAAGCCTATGGTATTTATAGAGGAAATCCTGCAGTGAAAATTAAAGAAAGAGAGATAAAGAATTAGATGAAAATATCAATCATAACAGCGTCCTACAATAGCGCTAAAACCTTGGGAGTATGTATGGACTCTGTATTACAGCAATCATATAAAGATATTGAATATATCCTTATTGACGGCAAGTCCAAAGATGACACTCTTGAGGTCATCAAATCAAAAGCAGAGAAACACGCTAATATTATATATGTTTCTGAACCAGATAAAGGAATCTACGATGCCTTGAATAAAGGAATCGCTAAAGCCACTGGAGATGTTATTGGTTTTGTCCATTCTGACGATTTTTTGGCAGATCCAACTATCATTTCAAAAATTGCTGAAGCATTTGAGTTCGAGTCTATAGATGGTATTTATGGCAATCTTCATTATGTTCAGTTCGATGATACGAATAAAATTGTCCGTAATTGGGTGAGCCAACCTTTTTATCCTCAGTTATTGAACCGTGGTTGGATGCCTGCACATCCAACGTTGTTTTTAAAAAGAGAGGTCTATCAAAATTATGGACAATTTAACTTGGATTATAAAATTGCTGCCGACTATGATTTTATACTTCGAGTATTTAAACAGAAACATCATACTTTTAAATACTTGCCCTTAACCATAACCAAAATGCGAGTAGGAGGGGCCAGTAATCGAAGTCTCAAGAATCTTATTCAAAAAACAAAAGAAGATTTTCGAGCAGCCACCACGAATCAAATAAGTTTTCCACTAAGTGTCGTACTTCAAAAGAATCTCTCCAAAATTCCGCAGTGGTTTTCAAAATAATGGAGTTTGAGTTAAATAATAGATTGCTTAGCGTTAATACCAAATTGAAAAATGATTTATTTTCGTGAAAATTATGAATCTCATATTATTGAGAAAGTTGATTTAAAACTCAAAATGTTGTGACAATTATCACTTTACACCTATATTTACCAAAATTTGGTTTAGTAATATACCTAAGTAAACCTAAGCTTAAATTGCTATGATTCAGGAACTTCTCACTTATTTTAACCCGCTCGATTACTTAGTGATTTGGTTATTTACAGCCTTTAGTATGGCACTTTTTGTTTCTTGGAACACATTTCCAGCAATTTTCATGATCTCTGTAAAAAAGCAGCTGATGGCTGAACCGGGATCAAGAAGTGTACACTCTAAAAGGACACCTACCCTAGGCGGGATTGCTATCTTTGTAAGTTTGGTTGTGGTCATCACTACGCTTGGTGCACTATTAAATACGAAGGTACTTTTATTACTATTGGGAGGTATGACCATCTTGTTTTTTTTAGGCCTGAAAGACGACCTACTCGTCCTATCACCTAAGAAAAAATTTTTGGGGCAGCTTATGGCAGCAATGGTATTAATCATATTTACCGATACACGAATAATTGGTTTTTTTGGAATTTTTGGAATTACCACCTTGCCGTATTGGTTGTCTGTAATTTTTACATTATTTGTGTATGTATTGATCATTAATGCTTATAATCTGATCGATGGGGTAGATGGTCTGGCAGGAAGTTTAGCCTTGTTTGCTTGTGCGGGATTTGCCTATATTTTCTTGAAAACGGAAGATGTCAGTATGGCTACTATAGCGGTTGCCACGATGGGATCATTAATACCATTTTTGAGGTTAAACTTTTCTGAAAAAAGAAAGATTTTTATGGGTGACACCGGTTCGATGATTATTGGGTTTTTGATTTCTTTTTTTGTGGTACGATTTATTAGTGAGTCGCAGGTTTTTCGAACATCAATATATAATAATTCGGCCCCTATCTTAGCCATTGCTATTGTATTTTTTCCGCTTTTAGACACGCTCCGTATTTTCTTTATTCGTGCAGTAATTCATAAGAAAAGTCCATTTTCTGCCGATCAAAATCATTTGCATCATTGTTTTCTTAAATTAGGGTATTCGCATAAACAAACTACGGCATGCATCGTGGTCATTAATGCGGTATTGTTTGGTTTGACGCTTTTGTTTAAGAACTTTGAGATTCATTTACAATTTATCCTTTTACTTTCTTTTGGCACTTTATTATATTCTTTGGTTTTCTTATACCATTGGATTTTTAAAAATAAAACGGATTCTAAAATAGTAGAACAGACGCGTTGAATTCATGCCATTTAAAAATAAACGCCTTACTTTTGCATTTTAAAAGTATATAGTTTTACGAATAAACATCTCAACTCCATTTTAATGAAACACATCCTATTGCTAATCACTGCATTATTTATCCTGAATTCATGTGCTACAAAAAAGGAAATTCTCTATTTTCAGGATTCAGATCAATATAATAATACTGCAATAAATTATACCAAGCCGACATTGCAGCCAAACGATATTCTTAAAATTACCGTAGGTGCTCTTGTTGAAGAAACGGCGATTCCTTACAATAGAACAGCTCAGGGAGGCAATCAATCAACAAG
>JBARDR010000036.1:0-2680 GCA_049795335.1 Gelidibacter sp.
GTTAAAGACGGGAGTAAAGTTGATGTTTCTGTGAACCCAACTTCTGAGCGTTTACAATTATTAGAACCATTTCAACCGATTGGTAATAAAATCGCAGGCGCTAAATTATTAATTAAAGCCTTTGACAAATGTACGACCGACCATATTTCAATGGCTGGACCATGGTTACGTTACAGAGGACATTTAGATAATATCTCAAACAACATGCTTATTGGAGCAGTAAATGCTTTTGGTAAGAAAACAAATTTTGTTAAAAATCAATTGACAGGAGAGTTTGGTGGTGTTCCTGATGTAGCACGTGACTACAAGGCAAATGGTATCTTTTCTATCGTAGTGGGCGACCATAACTATGGTGAAGGATCTTCTCGTGAGCACGCAGCAATGGAGCCAAGACATTTAGGTGTTGCCGCAGTAATCGTAAAATCGTTTGCACGTATCCACGAAACCAACCTTAAAAAACAAGGAATGCTTGGATTGACGTTTGCTAATGAAAGCGATTACGACTTAATTCAGGAAGATGATACCATCAATTTCTTAGATTTGGATCAATTTGCACCAGGCAAGCCGCTTCATATCGAATTTGTACATGCTGATGGAAGCAAAGATGTGATCAAAACGAATCATACTTATAACCAACAGCAAATTGATTGGTATAATGAAGGTTCTGCTTTAAACTTGATTAAAAAACAAAACGCGTCCTAAGATAAGAACGTCTATATTTTAATAAAACTCCTGATATCTATTGGGAGTTTTTTTTTACTTTAGAAATATGAAAATCTCAAGAAGTCAACGTAGTAATATTATTTTTTTGGTATTTATTTTGTTGTTAATCATTCCGCAAACGCGCCAACCAATTCAAGTTTTTCTGCAGAAGGGTTTGGCCATGATCAGTCCATCGGTTATTCATAAGGAAAAGCGCATTGCTTTAACTGATTATGACTGGCAACTGGTAGATGAAAATGGAAGATATTACAACTTCAATGAAGCCAAAGGAAAAGTCGTGTTGATTAATTTCTGGGCGACGTGGTGTCCACCGTGTATCGCTGAAATGCCGAGCATGGAAAAACTATATAAGGATTATAAAGACAAGGTCGTTTTCCTTTTTGTCTCGAACGAAAGCAAGGAAGTCATTTCAAAGTTTAAACAAAAGAATGACTATGATTTTTTGGTCCATTCTGCAATTACGGCCCATCCAAAACTTTTGGAAGCCTCTTCCATTCCTAGAACTTTCGTTTTAGATACACAAGGACATATCGTAATTGACAAAACTGGCGCCGCCGACTGGAATAGCCATAAAGTAAGAACTCTATTGGATGATTTGCTAAAGCTTAAATAGCACTTTAAAAAAGGCCTTGATGAATGCCATTGAAAAGAGCGATTTCATGATGTATAAATCTTCTGAAAAACTGGTTTCTTCATCCAAAAATCGAAACATCGTCCGGATGGAATTCTTGGAATAGAAACTTTTGAAAATCCAAACCCCTTTTTCATTTTCGTCATGCAGCACTTTTAGAAAAATCTTATCGTAAAACTTGAATTTCTTTTGAAATAAATCTTCGGATGGATTTTTTCCATTCTTAATATTAGCAATCAATTTGGACACATTCTTCTCCGTATGTTTAAAGGAATAGCCTGTAGAACCTTTGACCCAACCTGCAGCAGTACCAATTTTAGTCACATTTTTACTGTGGAAATTCCAAAACGGGAAATCAGTCATAGGAATATTACCAATCTCCGTTTCCAAAATTTTATACTTTTCTATTTTGAGGTGCTTTTGGATATAATTTTCAATGGCATCATCATAAACCTTTGCATCCACAATAAACGGTGTGAAAAACGTATATTCAATTAGCGCTTTGTTTTCAGAGAACGGTAAGACATAAATAAAGCTTGTAGAATTCTTGTATTGAAAACGATAATCCATCATCGTAAAGGAGTCTGGCTGAAAACAAGGCGTTTCAGTTTCAATGATCCAGCCTTTAAAATGTTGATGAATAAGGGTGTAATGTGACTGCTGCGTATAAAATTCTCTAGGCACTCTGCTATCGAATATATGTTTTGCCGTGTAATTTTGATGCTCGCCAATAACCTTCAAATCATCTTTATTCTCAATGGTTTGAACACTATCTAAAATGAATTTGAAATTATTTTTTGATGTAAGCTGTTTTTTTGCCCAAGTATAAAAATTAATCGATCTGATGGTTTTATAATTATATGCTTCAAGTGGAAGATTTAAAGAAACCGTTGGAGATTCAAATTTTGCCGTATGCCAGACCTTTTCTACGATGGCATCAAATTTCCCTTGGCCTTGTTCCCAAAAACTCCAGGTTTTGTCGTTTTCCGTTTTATCTGACGGATCAATAAGACCGATGGTATAATCCTTAAAAAAGGGATCTTTTGACAACTCTAGGGCTAACTGCAAACCGGCGAGACCATTTCCAATAATGAGATAATCAAAATGGGTTACATTTTGCATAATTAATGTCGACCTTAGCGATTATTTTTTGAAGTATTTAAGAGGAACCACGAGCATGCCAAAGCATTCGCCATCTTCTTTGCCAATATGCTTGTGGTGCATTTTATGGGCACGTCGAACACCTTTAGCATACCAGTTGTTGGCGTTTCTAAAGATCTTAAAGCGTTGGTGGATAAATATGTCATGTACGGTAAAGTAGGCAAT
>JBARDR010000037.1:0-4161 GCA_049795335.1 Gelidibacter sp.
GCTTTATGCCAATCATGATGTGTACAGACAAGAAGGGAGTCCTGCAGAAGTGACAGAAATTCAGACCTATTATGAAGGTCAGTATCTAGAAAAGAACAAAGCAATTACCTATATTAGATTTAAAATTAAATAGACTTGAACATTACTGTCATATTTCTTCTTGGAATGGTGATTGCGCTTGTTGGTGTCATTCCTCCCGGACTGTTGAATATGACGGCGGCCAAAATCAGCCTTAAGGAAGGACATGTGCGAGGGATTATGTTCTCGATCGGCGTTTGTGTTATTGTTTTTCTTCAGACTTATATCGCCGCCATGTTTGCACGATATTTAATTAACCATAAAGATGTGGTTGAAGTTTTGCAACGGGTGGCGTTTGTCATCTTTGTGCTGATTACCGTTTATTATCTCGTGATTGCAAAAGCAACTTCAAAAACTGAAGTCGAGCCACAATCTCGAAGTAAACACAGTCGTTTTTTTCATGGCATTTTTTTGTCGGCAATTAACGTGTTTCCAATTCCTTATCAGGCCTATATGACGGTCACTTTGGCGTCTTTTGGTTGGTTGGACTTTACTAAAACCATGATCATATCATATGTGTCTGGTGCCGTTACTGGAACTTTTGTGATGTTGTATGTATATATATTCTTTTTTGACAAGATCAAGAATAAGAATCTGACCTCTCAAAAAAACATGAACTATATAATTGGTGGCATCACGGGGATCATTGCCACAGTAACATTGTTCAATATTATCAAGGAGCTATGAAGCCAGAAACGCTCAATTTTTTTGAAAAGGTATATGCCGTGGCCAAACAAATTCCTTATGGTCGTGTCACCAGTTTTGGGGCTATCGCCAATTACCTTGGCGCTTCCAAAAGTGCAAGAATGGTGGGCTACGCTTTAAATGGCAGTGTTGGGAAAGATGTTCCAGCACATCGCGTCGTCAATAGAAAAGGTCTACTAACTGGTAAATTCCATTTTGAAGGCACCAACTTAATGCAGCAATTATTGGAAAGCGAAGGCATTGAAGTGAAGGATAATCAAATCCGAAATTTTGCTGAGGTGTTTTGGGAACCGATAAAGGAACTATAAAGTTTCAAGTGCCAAATCACCTGTTGCCGACAGGAAGGATAATAAAGCGTTTTCATTCCTTTATAGGAACTTAATAGTTGGAATTTTTATCCTTTTATTTCCTAATTTTTGTAAAATTCACAATAAAACGCGTAAACCAACAGCATGGGAGCGATCCATCTTAAAGGGTTAAAAACTTCGAGCTCCCAGCTTCCATCTTCCAGCTATATTAATTATATTTGCACTTTAGAATGATTCTTAATTAATATAGAAAAGAATTCATAAAACGCACTCTCGTAGTCGTTTTTATTCTTTGACTCTTAGTATCCTAAAGCAATGAAATTAAATAAACAAGACATCCTTAAAGCCCTCGAAAGCATTTCTGCTCCAGGTGAAGGACAAAATATGGTCGAAAGTGGCGCTGTTAAAAACGTGGTTACTTTTGCTGACGAAGTTATTGTAGATATCACTATAAATAATCCAGCACTACAAGCCAAAAAGAAAACCGAAGTAGAAATCATGAAAGCTATTCATGACAAGGTTTATGAAAAGGCAAAAGTAACGGTCAATGTGAAAGTGGATGCACCACCAAAATCAGTGGCCAATACAATCAAAGGGAAAGCCATCCCTGGAATAAAAAATATTATAGCTGTGGCGTCCGGTAAGGGCGGCGTAGGAAAATCAACAGTGACTTCAAACTTAGCAGTTACTTTGGCTAAAATGGGGTTTAAAGTTGGGCTTCTTGATGCTGATATTTATGGGCCTTCTGCACCTATTATGTTTGATGTAGAACGTGAGCGTCCTTTATCTGTTACTATTGATGGCAAATCTAAAATGAAGCCCGTGGAGAGCTACGGGGTGAAAATATTGTCCATTGGCTTTTTTACCCAACCAGATCAAGCTGTAGTATGGCGTGGGCCAATGGCGTCAAAAGCCTTAAATCAAATGATTTTTGACGCCCATTGGGGAGAGTTGGATTTTATGCTGATTGATTTACCACCAGGAACAGGCGATATCCATTTGAGTATTATGCAAGCCTTGCCTATCACAGGCGCTGTTATTGTGAGTACACCGCAAAATGTAGCCTTAGCGGATGCCAAAAAAGGAGTGGCGATGTTTCAACAAGAAAGCATCAATGTTCCTGTGCTAGGAATTATTGAGAATATGGCCTACTTTACACCTGCGGAATTGCCGGATAATAAGTACTATATTTTCGGAAAAGAAGGTGCTCGAAACTTAGCCCACGATTTGAATGTTCCGTTTTTAGGTGAAATTCCTTTGGTGCAAAGTATTCGTGAAGCCGGCGATTTAGGACGTCCGGCAGCGATGCAAACCGGAACTCCAACAGAGTTGGCTTTTGAGGAATTGACACGACATGTAGTGCAGGAAGTGGTCAAAAGAAATGATGATTTGCCACCAACTGAAGCCATTAAAATTACTACTATGGCCGGATGTTCAGCGGTTAAAAAATAAAATAACGATACTTTTTAATGGTATTGTAAATACCTTAATATTAGAAACATGACTAGTGAAGAACTTAGATTAAATGTTGAAAAGGCACTAGATGAAATCCGTCCGTTCCTTCAAAGTGATGGCGGTGACATTGTCTTATTATCTATTGAAGATAATAAATTGGTCAAAGTGCAGTTGGAAGGTGCTTGTGTAGGCTGTTCAGTCAATCAAATGACCTTAAAGTCTGGTGTTGAAATGACCATTAAAAAGTATGCGCCTCAAATTGAAGAAGTTATTAATGTTGTAGCTTAATTGCTGCATATGACATCTCGAAAATTTGGGGTCCAGATAAATCCGAATGGCTTTTTAATAGTTACAATATGATGAAAGTCATAAAATGAAACTTTCTTTAGTCGGATTTTTGCACTTTAAAAATTAAGTTGAATTAAATGAAGTACCCACTTTTGTGGCCATTTATATGATTAAAACCGATATACTTATCATTGGCGCAGGACCAACAGGACTTTTTGCTGTGTTTGAAGCCGGATTACTAAAAATGAAATGCCATCTCATTGACGCTTTGCCACAACCAGGCGGTCAATGTTCAGAGCTTTATCCAAAAAAACCTATTTACGACATTCCTGGTTTTCCTGAAATATTAGCAGGAGACTTGACAAATAACCTCTTGGAACAGTGCAAGCAGTTTGAGCCTGGATTTACCTTGGGGGAGCGCGCAGATACTATTGAGAAACAAGAGGACGGCAGTTTTATTGTGACGACCAATAAAGGAACCAAGCACCAAGCGCCTGTAGTTGCTATTGCCGGTGGTTTAGGTAGTTTTGAACCTCGTAAACCTTTGATTCCAAATATTGCTTCCTTTGAAGATAATGGCGTCGAGTATTTTATCAAAGATCCGGAAATGTACAGAAATAAGCGTGTGGTTATTTCTGGCGGGGGAGACTCTGCATTGGATTGGAGCATTTTCCTTACAGATATTGCTTCTGAAGTTACCTTAATTCATAGACGTAATGAATTTAGAGGAGCTTTGGATTCTGTTGACAAAGTGCAGGAATTGAAGGACAAAGGAAAGATTAATCTCGTCACTCCTGCAGAAGTTATCAATATTGTTGGGGATTATAAGGTGGAAGCCGTAGTGGTTACGCAATCGCTTAATATTGAAAAGGAATTTGAGATAGAATGTGATCATTTTATTCCATTATTTGGATTGTCGCCTAAACTTGGACCTCTGGGCAATTGGGGACTCGAAATTGAAAAAAATGCCATCGTGGTCAATAATGCTTTGGATTATCAAACCAATATTCCCGGTATTTTTGCCATAGGCGATATCAATACCTATCCAGGGAAATTAAAATTGATTTTATGTGGTTTCCATGAAGCCACATTGATGTGTCAAGCGGCATATCAAATTCTTAATCCAGGAAAGCGCTATGTCTTAAAATATACCACAGTTGCTGGGGTTGACGGTTTTGATGGGACACGTAAAGAAGCCCCAAAACAAGTTATCAAAGCCATAGATTAATTGGTCTTTACCTTACGGGTATTTAACTTCTTTGAATCTTCTATTTTTTCCATAGGAAAAAAATTGAGCGTAGGCAGATTAAATGGACAGACCTTTCAG
>JBARDR010000038.1:0-4399 GCA_049795335.1 Gelidibacter sp.
GTAAGTTGTTCTGTGCTTACCGCCGCTACGAGGGGCGTTTTAGAGGAGAATAAATGCATGTTTCCAGTATTTAGATTGGTTGATCCGTCAAATATACACTATTAATGTATTCGGTAACTGTTTCATACTAAAAAAGTTATGAAGAGTTTTGTTTTTCATCGATTATTTTTATCGACAAATCATCACTTATACCAGTCTAACTGAACGACTTCAATATTAGGGTTTTCTATATTTACAATGGATTTAAATTTTTCAACATCGCTCATGCCGTCTTGACCTTTATAATGATAAGGATATACTTTTTTAGGTTTGAATTCCACGACAGCGCTGGCAGCACTTTCTACGGTCATAGTATAAGGTAAATTCATGCATACAAAAGCGATGTCAATATTTTTGAGATGCCGCATTTCTGGAGTGTCTTCCGTATCCCCCGAAATATAAACACGTTCATCGCCTAAAGTTAAAACATACCCGTTGCCCAGTCCTTTCGGATGGAGTTTCAGGGCTTCCGGTCTTAAATTATACATGGGGATCGCTTCGATAGTAAAAGCTGTCAGTTTTTTTATGTCGCCATTGTTCATGACTATCACTTCTTGAACGTTAAGCGCGGGTAACTTATCTTTTACGGCTTGTGGTACAATGAGTGTAGTGGATGCCGAGACCAAGCATTCCAAAGTTTTTATGTCAAAATGATCTGCATGAATATGGGTGATTAAAATGTACTCCGGCTTTTTCTGACTTAAATAGGCTTCCGTCCCACCCACAGGATCTACGTAAATCACATCGCCTTTATATTCTAATATCATGGAGGCATGTTGTATGGGAATGATCGTAATCTCTTCCAGTTTTGTGGTTTCAGGTGTCATATTCGAAGTTGAAGCCATTTCGACGGTTTCTTCTGTGTTGTTTTTACAGTTAAATAAGAGCAGTGAAAAAATTGAGGCGATAATTATTGTAGATTTCATAATTGTTAGCTTTAGCTTCTTAAAGATAGTGACTTCTGAAATATATTTAGAGACTTGTAACAATTTAATAACGAAAACTACTTATAATTTTAAGAGTAATAATTTTGAAAATCATAAATTTTAACGAAATTGCTATTCCGAATAACTTGTCGAACACAAATAAAGCTACAATATGTCTGATGATTTTGATTTATTAGAAACTAATTCCAACGAAAAAACAGGTAAAGTGGATGTCAATTGGGGAAAGGCCATTGACACTATGAAATCTAAATTGGCTCAGGAAGATGATCCACAATCCCGTCAGAAAATTCTCAACGCAACACTTGATGATGTGGTCCACATGGCAGAAAAAGACAGGACCACCCTATTGGATGCCATTAAGGATCTTACCGATTATCAGGATGAAGTTGGTATTATGTTTGAAAAATTCTCATCTCTAAATGCTGATGAACAACGTGTCATCGACGAAGCTCAGAAAGGGCTAGAACGTGCCCGTATTGAATTAGAAGACGCGCGAAATAAACCTGATACCTGGTGGAATAATCTTTGGGGACGTAAAAGCAAGATTAAACAAGAGGAGCAAGAGTTTAAAGCAGCCGAAAAAGTTAGAGCAGGTGCCGATAATCGCGCTAAAGCAATGTTCCAAGAGCGTATCGAAAGTGCTGATGTGCAAACCCTTTTAAGTGAACTATCTTATAAAAGTCAGGCCGCAGTGACTCGTTTAAAAAATAGGGAAGTTGAAATCAAAGAGGTTGAAGATAAACTTCAGGTCGCCATTGTGGAGGCCACTAAAAACCACATTCGTTCTTTAGAGAAGAAGAAAGAAGTAGAAGCAAAACTCGATGACAATTACGCATTGTTGAGGCAAGCGCGTCAAGAGTTAGAGGAGATTGTCGATAAACAGTCGTCCCAATATGCACAAGCCGTTGGTAAAGTGACCACCTTAGAACAGAAAATTGAAGAGTTGGAAGGTCTTAAAAATGCCTACACCACTTTAGCGGCGAGTAAAGATAGTTTCGTGCATAAACACAACTTGACCATTAAAGTATTGACCTCTTTACGAAGCAATTTACAAACACACCGCGCAAAATTAAAGAGCGATACTGAAGAGCGTCTTAAATATTATGACGGCTATGTTGTGGCCTTAAAAGCTAGAACAGATCAAGAATTCGCTTCCATTTTAGAGCATTTAGGAGTTAAAACCGATGAGCATATCGGCGTTACTTTGGCCTCGATGCACACTGCGAGTGCCAAAGCACGTCAGGAAATGATGGACAATATTCCCGTCCACGAAAAAGTAATGCAAGGGGTCTATAGCAGTTATGCGGAGGCTTTACAGGAGATTCGTGCCAAGGATATCGATATCCAGAAAAATTTTGCTGAGCGTTATGGTATTGACATGAAAGAAATCTTCGAAGATTATTATAAAGCTGATGCTAATGCGCCTTCTGGAAATGATGATTCTGAACAGCCGGCAGCAACTCCAAAAGCTAAAACAAATAATGACGATTTATTGTCTTAATATAAAAGTTTGAGTGTTTTTGTTCAGGGCGTTCCCACGCGAAAAGCGTGGTCAGGCTTTCGGCAGTCGCTCTCTTCGAGGAGCTTCAACAATGCCTCAATCCTTAACGCGGGCTTTAGCAATAACAACTGTCGCTCTTAATTTATGATATTCATTATTAATTTTTAATTCCAAAAAAGTGTCCATCAATCAAATCGTCACACCGTTAGATTCTGCATATCTCGATTCCAAAGCGCAATATGTCTTTTATCATAAAATGGTTGATTTCGCACTAAAAGAATTGATAGTAAGTGCGCAACGTGAACAATTGTGCACTACACAAGAAATCATTTTTTTTAAGCAATATGCTGATTTGCTCTTGTATTCCATTGAAGCCATGCGTGTCAAATATATGTATGATGAGGAAGATAATATGAAAGTGGATTTGACCGAATCTGGCTTCCCCAATTATTTGGAATTCCGCTATTTGTTTAATGATTTGTCATTGAGAGAAAATTATATCGACAAGCTCAAGGATGTGAGGGAACTGCAGGAAGAGTTTTTGGATACCTTGCTCCGAAAAAAAGAACCCGTTAAAAAAAGCAGACTCTTTCAAGCGGCTTCTATTGTTTATTATACTTCCGTAGAACAGAAATTCATTTTTAATCGTTTTGTTCAAGGGAAAATCATTAAAGCGCCAGAAGGTTCAGGTGCTGAATTTATGACCAGTTGGAGCTTTTTTGATGTCGGCTGCAACCGACCATTTATCTGTTATATGTACTTCGATTTTGAAGGTTCTAATATTGAAAACAACAAAACACAAATTTACGAGGTGCTAAAAAACTCAGCCGATAGAGACATGACCTTGGATGTCATGGCGTATGGCATTGATAGGAAGTTAAAGGATATCAAACCAAAACATATCAAACGGATTGATTTGGGACCTTTTCATAACGTTTTTGCCAAGGACGAAAATCAAATTACCCATGCCATTTTAAAAAGTATAGCCAATAAAGACGTGCCACTGGAATCGTATGCATTGTCTTTAAGTATTGACAAGGTGACTTCTGGAAGTGAATTTAGTGAAGGCAATTATTTTTCAAAACAAACCTTACAAAGATGGAGTGCACCTACCCGAAAAAGTTATGTCTTGGCGCCACACCGCATCATTCAGTTATTATATAGTAAAACCCCCGAAATCATGAACAGTTTGGCAAAACCCCCGATTCAGATTTCGGATTTGAAAATATCGAAATAAAAGTTTTCAGTCTCAGACGCGGTATTCATGACTGCAAACTGAGACTGCGACTGCAAACTAAGAAAAGAATGCAACAAAACTCCACATTCCCCATTAAACAAAACGAACTCGATTTGCTTCGTGATGAAGCGGCATCGTATCTCAAAAGCATCCAATGGGAGCAAGGGCAACGTGCCAAAAGCAAAGACAAAGATGTTAAGGACGATTCTATTCTGCTCTATCTTTCTCGGGCCAATAACGGCTCAAATAATATGGAAACGACTTCGGTTTCAAAAACTATTTTAGAGCTTAAAAAACGTCTGCTTCCAGATTCTATAGCAATTCCAGTAGTATTAAACCAAACTTTATTTGCCGTTCAGGAAGGATTGACTTTGGGGATTTGGATCAAGGATAGTTATTCTAATGCCTCAGGATTGTCCAGTTTAAATGAGCGCAAAGGTTCTTTGGACAGCTTGGGCAAAAGGGAATATGAAAGCAAAATGCACACCGCCACCGCATTCATGTTGTTTGCTGCAGCTTATAATATTTTACATAACCTAAAACCGTATGCCTCCGACGATTTGAGCGTTATGAAACAGAAGTTTGCAGGAATTCCTGAGGTGTCGTTATTATCCCCTTTAAAAGGTGTGGCCTGTACTTTATTTTATTACGATAAGTATTTAGGACATCCAGATG
>JBARDR010000039.1:0-3756 GCA_049795335.1 Gelidibacter sp.
TATTCAGTTCCAGGACAGATTGCTCTCCTTTTTTAGAATCATAGGTAAATATGGCATTAGATTTTATAAAATCGGCATGTGGCAATGCGTCGAGTTCCTTATTCACGAAGGCTCGCGCCGCACTCTCAAAATTACTCTGTTGCCATACATCAATAAACGTAATGGTAGCCGGAATCATAACAATAATAGCGACAATGGTCGCAATTCTGGACGTCCGCTTTCGCTTTGCCGAATTGACATACTTAAGCATAGGGAAGCCCAATATTTTGACGACAACAAATGTGGCTAAAGCTATAAAAATAGTGTTGATGGTAAACAAATACATGGCACCAAAAAAGTATGGAAAATTGCCTTTTGCTAGGCCGTATCCGGCGGTGCACAAAGGCGGCATCAACGCCGTGGCAATAGCCACACCAAAGATTGCCGATGCTATGGTTCCTCTTTTAGTTTTTGCGATGATCAAGGCCAATCCACCAAAAAACGCAATCAAAACATCCCGAATATCTGGTTTTACGCGTCCTAACAATTCTGACGTATCTTCACTCAGCGGGAAGAATTTAAAAAATAAAAATGCCGTGATTAAACTCAAAGCAATCATGATCAACAAATTGGTCAGAGATCGTTTTAGGGTATCCACATCATTAATGGCAAGTGAGAGACCAACACCTAAAATAGGGCCCATCAACGGAGAAATTAACATGGCCCCAATAACTACTGCAGTAGAATTGGCGTTCAAACCAACGGAGGCTACGAATATAGAACAAATCAAAATCCAAGACGTCGCGCCTTTAAAGGAAATATCGCCCTTAATAGAGACCAAAGTGGCGTCCTTATCAGTGTCCTCCCTAAAATCCAAAAGATCACTAAAAAATGTTTTGATGCTTTGCCACAAACCTTGGGCATCCTTCTTTACCGCTTCTTTAGATGCCTCAACAGCTTTATCTTGTTGGCTCATTTTTTCTTCTTCGGAAAAATTAATTTTATTTTCTTCCATGAATTCAGTAGTTGGTGGTGTGTGATGTGAAAAAGAGGATAATGTTTTTAATATTTAAAATCATCCATAATTCTCACCGAACTTGTCTTTTACATTTTGGAGCACTTTTTTAATGTCTTGTTCTTTGGACTTCGGAAATATAAGTAAAACATCGTCTTTGTCGACTATAATATAATCTTTGAGACCGTCGACAACGACAATTTTATTACCTGTTGTCCTGATCATATTTCCTGTGGCATCTTCGGTCAAAGTCCTCGCGTTTACAACAGCATTTTGACTGGCATCCTTATCGAGTTTATCATATAAACTTCCCCAAGTTCCTAAATCGTTCCAATCAAATTCTGCAGGCAATACATAAACCTTGTCTGAAGCTTCCATAATGGCGTAATCCATTGAAATGTTTTCCGATTTTTCGTAGTTTTCTGCTATAAAAAAATCCTCATCATCCGTATTATAAATAGCGATTCCCTTTTCAAAAAGTTCAAACAATTTAGGTTGATGAAACTGAAAAGCTTTGATGACACTTCTGGCACTCCACATGAAAATGCCAGCATTCCACAAGAAATTACCTTGTAGGATAAAGGATTTTGCAGTTTCGTAATCCGGTTTTTCGCGGAATTGTTTTACCGATTTAATAGCCTTTGTGGAAGCCTTATCATACTCAATATATCCAAAGCCAGTATTTGGAAACGTGGGCTGAATACCAAGCGTCATCAGTGCATCATTGGTTTCACAAAAATCAAATGCTTGTTGTACGTTTTGGGTAAATTTAGCTTCATCTTCAATCCAATGATCACTTGGCGCCACAATCATGACCGCATCCGGGTTTTCCTTTTGAATTTTTAAAGAGGCATATAAAATACATGGGGCGGTATTGCGCATGGCAGGCTCCAACAATACTTGTCGCTTGGTCATTTCTGGTAATTGCTGAAACACCAAATCCTCATAAATGGCATTGGTGAGAATAAAAATATTCTCTTTAGGAATCAACTGCGCCAATCTTTGGAAGGTTTTTTGAATCAAGGTATCCCCTGTTCCCAACATATCATGAAACTGCTTTGGAAAATCCTGGGTACTCACTGGCCAAAATCGTGATCCGACGCCTCCCGCCATTAAGATGGCATAATAATTTTTATTCTTCATATCATTATTTTCGCAAAATCAATCCCGAAAAACCTGGATAATTATTTAATATTTTAATCTAAGGTAGAAAATTGAGACCTTATTCGATCTTAAAGAGCAGTTTGCCTAAACTAACTTCAAATTATGAGATTCCTGTCTTCGCAGGAATTAAGTCCACCTCAGCATTTGGGTTGAAAAGATACAACTTTCCGGACGCAACTTCTACACCTTCATACCGCGTTCGTCTTTTTACACCTTTTCTAAAAATGCGCCCATTATAAAGCTGGAACTCCCCTCCAAAAGGCACTTCAAAAATATATGTTTTATCATTAGGAGGATCAAATTGTTTTAAGGCTAAAGCTAATTTTGTATCCGTATCACTGCTGGCTTTTGGGTTCTTAAAATGCCGTGTCAAAAGCGGCAATAATTCATTTGGAAACACATTCGGATTCAAGAAAGGCAACATCAATTTTTGAAACGTATGTTTCCACTCCTTACCATGAGGTTTAATATATCTACCATAAATTTGATAAGCCTCAAAATGCGCGATCTCATGAATCAAAGTGACCAAAAATCGGTAGTGATTTAAATTGGAGTTGATGGTAATCTGGTGCTTGTTGTTGGGTAACTTCCGATAATCGCCATGACGTGTTTTACGTTCATTTTTGATTTTGACCACCAAATTATCATGCTTTAAAAGTTCCATAACCTCAGGAATTGCCTGATATGGAATATATTCTTGAAGGGTATTGTGCATAGTTGCAAAAATAAGGGATTTGGCGAGATTGTTTAAAGAATTTCGTAAATTTAGATGACAAAATCTAATCGCAAAATAAAAGCTGCGTGTTTTATGACCATTCCAATAATGTGTTATAATTTCAGGTCACAATAAGCTAAACGGCTTCATGAACTAATGAAAAACTAACCGTTTAAGATATTTAAAAAAACTCTAATCTCATAAAAGAACGCATTGCTTATGGCATTTATCGATTATTACAAAGTATTAGGCATTGATAAATCGGCAACCACTGCCGAGGTCAAAAAAGCGTATCGAAAATTGGCACGAAAACACCATCCCGACGTTAATCCGAACGATAAGGCCGCTGAGCATAAATTTAAGGAAATCAACGAAGCCAATGAAGTTCTGAGCGATCCAGAAAAAAGAAAAAAATACGACAAGTACGGTAAAGATTGGCAACATGGCGAAGCGTATGAACAAGCACAGCGCCAGCAACAGTCGCAACAACAGCAAGGTTATGGCAACTTTGGTGGTGGCGCTGGCGGTTTCGGAGAAGGCGATTTTTCAGATTTCTTTGAATCCATGTTTGGAGGCCGAGGTGCCTCTCGCGGCCATGGTCGAACTTCAGGGTTTAGAGGACAAGACTTTAATGCCGAATTACAATTAGATCTCAAAGATGTTTACCAAACTCATAAAAGAGTTCTGACCGTCAATGGTAAAAACATTCGACTGACCATACCCGCAGGTGTTGAAAACGGCCAAGTGATCAAGATAACAGGTAATGGCGCTGCAGGAACAAACGGCGGACCACATGGCGATTTGCTAATTCAATTCAACATTAGCAATAACACAAAATTTAAAAGAGATGGTTCAAATTTATATACCAATGAAAACCTTGATC
>JBARDR010000040.1:0-2456 GCA_049795335.1 Gelidibacter sp.
CCTTTATCTCTAAAGGAATCAAACGCCATTTGTAAGTTACCCACAAATTCCTCCAATGTTTTGCCGATACCTCCGCCAATAATAATGGCTGGCACGCCCAAGTTTTTGGCGATTAAAACGTTCATGTCAAACTCCATGATGGAGCCTTCACCAATAAAACTGGTGCCTTCCACCAAAACGAAGTCGAAACGCGCTTCAAGGGCTTTATATTTTTCAATGATCTTACCAAGAATTTCATCGTCCTTATTTTCATTCTTTTTACGAATAACCTCGCTTCTGGTAAATGCGTAAGCATCCTCAAACTTGATATCCAGTTTGAAATAACTTGATACCGTATTGATATGGTTATCGATTTTACCGGGCTTAAAGTCGTCGATAATCGGTCTGAAATAAGCTACTTTGGCTGCTTTTCCCAATAGGGATTGCATGAGTCCGAGAGAAATAATGGACTTCCCGATATTGGGTTCGGTGGTGGCAATATAAATGCCCTTGTTGGTTGCTTTTGTTGACATATTTTTATACAACTATATTTTAATGATTTCCTTTCAAATATGGAACAAAAATAGGCATTTCATTCCTTAAAGCAAAGGCCGTTACCCCTATATAATCAAGAGATTTCACAGATATCTTGTGGATTAATTTTAGATCAGAATTATTGTTAATTCTCATGATTTCTGTCATGATTTTAATCTAAAGATTTCATTATTAATTGGGTCATGTATAAGTTATGATTCGTGTTGAAAGGATCCAAAATTATAAACTGAAGTAACCGTCCTAAGTATTCAAAACAATAGGCTTTAAACTGAAATTTCACCCAAGAGTAAAATTTGGCTAAAGTTTGTTTTTATAACGAGACGTTCTATTTAATTGGAACGATTTAATTGAAATCCAACGCCTATAAAAAACCGAAGTTTATCTGCACCATTGACCCAAGAGCAATCGAAACTGACCGGTCCTAAAATAGATTTATAACCCAAAGTCACACCTGATGAAATCAAGAAACTGGTTGTATCGGAATCTTCCCATCTTCCTTTGGCTGTAAAGGCAGTGTTGAAATAATCCTCAAAACCCTTAAAGCCGACTGTGGCCACATCCACATGCGGAATGACGTATAAGTTTGTTCTGAAATTATACTGTAAGCCCAGATTGAGCTTCATGAATTGGCTGACCGTAACTTCGGCTTCATTAAGTCCTGGAAAAATATAGCTGTCACTCCTTGGATCCAATTGATTGCCTCCAAGAAAATATTTCGCCCCAAATCCGTAATCCGTGAAAGACACCTCGTTATGATTGCCTTCATCCACTAAGATGAAATTTCCTGAAACCCCAATGATGGCGCTTGTGGAATGAGTTAATGGCAAACGTCTTTCATAAGAACTTCCAAATTTGAGGTAATCGCTGGTCGGACCTTTTTCAGACGCTAAATTAGTATCAGAAAACCGCACTTGAACATCATTATAAAGTGATCTTCCAATAGTCGTTTTAATTGAAGTTCCTTTCGTTGCAAATAAAACACCATCAAAAGTGTTGAGCACATAATGGGCATTTATTTGCAAGTCATTAAAATCATAGGATTTGAGACCAAAAACATTGCCATTCAGCTCTGGTTTTATGGTGGGTTTTAAATATGTATTTTGATATTTTAATCCGAAACCTACGTAACTGCTCAATGAATTAATATCCCGATTGATTTGATTTTCAAATTCAAAATAACGGTAGCGCATATCCTCCACCTTTTCGCCCCTTATGTAAACCTTTTGTTTCAAGTTTTGCCCTAAAGCTTCGGTACGCCACCACCAATCTCTATCGCTTCCAAAGTTTTTCTGATGCTGCACTCTAAACCGTGGCTGTTCGGCAATATCAAGCGTGATCAAGGAGCGTGATGCCTCGCCAATAATATTTCTTCCGGTGTAATTCACAAGGATGCCAACGCCATGATAATGATCATAATGCAACGCTCCTTTAACCTGATGTTTTGAGCGCTCAAAACCATTCAGTTGCAGTCCCAATTTATCGCCGTTGACCAATGGTTCAAATGTAATCTGACTAAAAATAGTGGTTCCCATAGCTCTACTGATGCCTTCGGTAATATCTTCTCTTGTATATTCCGTATTCTTTTTAATATTGGTTCGAGCCTTGACCAATGCCAAATTTGTTTTACTGATATTGTTATAAGCAATGGTATCCAGAAAAATTCTATTTTCAACATTTGGCAACTGCACCGTACGTTGATCGTATTCTTTTAAGCGCGCTGCTAGTGCTACCAAGGCAGAAAGATTATCAGCTACTGCCAACTTCCCTTCTTGGTAAATCTCATCGCTTTTTTTAAAATCGCTTGTGGTAAAAGTTAAATGGGTGGTATGATCGATCAATATATCGCAAAGCGCCCGATTTTCTGGATTTTTAAGATTGCTGCTCAACATTCCAGCCTGAAATAACAAGGCTGTAATATTTTG
>JBARDR010000041.1:0-6018 GCA_049795335.1 Gelidibacter sp.
CGAATGTCGGTTTTAATGGAAACCTAAATCTTGGCTTGACCAAAGACATAAATGCGAAATTCAATAGCTCGATGGATTTGAATTACAGAAATGGCAAGTTCAACTTCTATGGAAATTATGGCAACAACATAGGCAAAAGCCAAAATTACGGAACCATCGATCGACCTAATGACAATTCTCAGCAGGCTTTTGACTTTTTCAATAACAACAAATCCCATCTGTACAAATTTGGAATCGACTTTTATGCTGATGATAACAATACCATTTCAGTATTTACCAATCAGAACAGCTATGATGGTAAAGGCCTAGGCGCCGTCAGCATTTTAAGACCAAATATGGAAACTCAAGCACAATTTTTTAATGTTCTATCTGATAATTTATCCTCACAATACAATTTTGTGTTTAAGCATAACTTTTCTAAAGAAGGCGAGAAAATCGATTTAGAGGTGGATTACAATACCTATTCTGAAAATGAAGCTTCTGATTTCACATATACTAATTTTTTATTTCCTCCAAATTATATGGATTTTGTTGACACCAATCGTGAGCAAACCACCATCAACTTGGACTATGTGAATCCGCTAAGTGACAAAGCAAAATTGGAAGCTGGACTGGAAGCGCGTTTGTTTAATACGGATGTGTATTATGATTCCACAGGAAAATCCTTTAATGAAACAGGCGCCATCATCAACACGCCAAGTACAGACTTTAATTATAAAAGAGGTATTTATTCGGCCTATCTCACTTACGGAAAAACCTTTGAAAAATGGAGCTATCAAGTGGGCGCCCGTGCAGAAAGTGTTAAAGATGACGCTAAAGCTATAAACTATACAGAAAACTCAAGTGAAACCATTCCTTTTAAAAACGATTATTTCCAAGTATATCCATCCGCATTTTTGACCTATACACCAAGTGATAAAAACTCGTATCAGGCGAGTGTAAGTAGACGTGTGGATCGACCAGGTTTAGGACAAATAAACCCCATTAGAGAATGGAGCACGCCATTAACCTCATCTTTCGGGAATACAGAATTACAACCTCAATTTACAAATTCCATTGAATTAAATTATACAAGAAAATTAGAAAAAGGTTCCTTTACCGGTGGTGTTTTTTATCGAATTATTGAAGATGAAATTAATCAGGCGGCATTTATTGACCGTCTAGATTTAAACAAAACCATTTTAACTTATGATAATTTTGACAACACATCTGCGTACGGCATTGAACTGTCAAGCACCTACAAACCTGCAGACTGGTGGAATTTTAATGCGAGTTTTGACTTGTTTTCACAAACTCAAAAAGGTATTTCTGAAATTTTAAATACACCTATCGGACAAGAACCCACAATAAATGATATTGGACTTACTGAAATTAAAGTGGAAAATATTGCCTACAGCTTCAGAATGAACAATACTTTTAAAGCCACAAAGAAGCTTAGTTTTTCTGTTTTTGGCATGTACCGATCAGAAAGAGAAGGCTTACAGTTTACCAGCAAACCCATGTATTTTGTCAATACCGGTTTACGATATAACTTTTTGGAGGATGCGGCCACCTTCAGTTTTAATTACAATGATATTTTCAACACAATGAAGGCCAGATTCGAGACCGACCTGCCTTATCGTCAAGCGGGTCAATTCAATTGGGAAAGCAATAACTGGAACATCGGATTGTCCTATCGATTTGGAGGTGGAAAATTCCGCGCTTTACAACGGAAAAATAGAGATCAAAATGAAAAATCTGGTGACGGTGGACTTATGTAATGGAAACTGTCAATTACACGACTCACTATCAATTAATTAAGTTATCCAGAGGTTAAATATATGACGAGAAAAAAAGAGTCCACTAAATATCTTATTCGTTAAAGTTTTGTTAACTATTAAGTTATTTTTGGAACATTCCTGTCTAAACCGTTGTTTTATCGCACCTAACTAACTATTGTCTTATTTTTAAATTGATTTGAATTAGCCTTCTACTTTTTGAAAAAAGGTATTAGCGACGTTGGTATACCTAAAATCCGAAGTTTCTACTTCGGATTTTTCTTTTTCATACACCCTTATTGTATCTTTTTTTTGATAATAAAACCCATTATATCATCGCTAAATTATGGAGCACTAACTTTTATGCATGCACATAAAGGTGTTAATTATGAAGGTTTCTCCTTCATAATCAAGCACTTTGTGTTAATTGGAAGTTAAAGTGAAAAACGGATGAAATAAAACAGAGCGAATAGCGTCTAAATATATGTGATAAGTTTTCATATTTAATCAAAGTGTTAGTTAAGTTGATTAATAGCAGAGAAGCCCGGAACAGAACATGTTTCGGGTTTTTCAATTCCTGCTTCTGAATTCCTGTGAAGTCAGGAAACCTTCAGGTTCAGCGCAGCTAATCTTGTTCTTTATCTAACAATACTTTAAATAGTATAGTCAAAACAAAATTTCCTGCGAAGGCGGGAAACTTAAGAGTTCTATAATAAGATCAAAATCCTATATTCAGAATAGCTATAAAACCCTATTTAGTCTCATCTTTTAGATCGTCATAAATATCACGATTACCATCTTCATCATGAGATCCCTGCCTGCGCAGGAATTTATTACCATCTAATTACCACACTTCCCCAAGTAAATCCACTACCAAAAGCTGCCAATACCACCAAATCGCCATCCTTTATTTTACCTTCTTCCCACGCTTCTGAAAGCGCAATAGGAATTGATGCCGCTGTGGTATTGCCATATTTTTGGATATTATTGAACACTTGGTCATCAGTTAAGTCGAATTTTTTCTGTATGAATTGTGAAATTCTCAAATTAGCCTGATGTGGAATAAGGAGATCAATCGATTCCTTTTGTAGATTGTTTTTTACCAAGCCCTCAATGATCACTTCACTGAATCTGACCACAGCATGTTTAAATACAAATTGGCCATTCATATAAGGGAAATAGCTTAAATCGTCCGGGTTATTTTCTTCAATAATATCGGTTACCCAACGTGTGCCCATTCCTGGAGCTTCCGTTGCCAATTCCAAAGCATGTTTTCCTTCAGAATGTAAATGTGTCGACAAAATCCCTTTGGAATTGTCGTCTTCACGGGTCAACACCGCTGCTCCTGCGCCATCTCCGAAAATGACGGAAATATTACGACCTCTCGTGCTTTTATCAATTCCGTGCGATTGTAATTCAGAACCAATGACCAAGATGTTTTTATACATCCCCGTTTTTATAAACTGATCGGCAACAGAAACCGCATACACAAATCCTGAACACTGATTACGTACATCTAAAGCGCCAATCGTCCCAATATCCAAAGCTTCTTGGATCTGAACGCCTGGGCCAGGAAAATAATAGTCTGGACTTAACGTCGCAAAAATGATAAAATCAATCTCATCCTTATCTAAGCCTGAATGTGCAATCGCCCTTTTAGCAGCTGTTAACCCCATGGTAAAGGTGGTCTCCTTATCTTCTGGCTTTGCCCAACGGCGCTCTTTGATACCGGTACGTTCTTGGATCCACTCGTCATTGGTGTCAATCATCTTAGATAAATCATCATTAGTAACCACATTATCAGGAACGTAATGCCCTAAACCAATTATTTTGGAGTTATACATAAGTCAATTTGTTTAGTATTAATTTGTGTCGCAATTTAAACAATATCCACAGTATTCATAAAAATACCGATTTTAAATCCTTAAACTGGGGTAATTCCTCGCTTTTTAACATTTATTTGAGAATGCCTTTTAAGGTTTTAAGTATTTTTAGCACTTTAACTAATTTAAAATCTATTATGAGAGCATTACTATTGAGTTTATTCTTGATGCTGTCCCTAATAAGCTATGGACAAATCAATTTATCCTATCAAAAACCGGATCAAAGCATCCTTAATCTTGCAGAAGCGCCCTTGGCCCCACGTATCAGTATGGATCGTCAAGGTGAAAACATTATTTTTATTTATAGGAGCAATTATAAAAGCATCGACGAACTTTCAGAAACTGAATTGCGTCTTGGTGGTCTCAGAATAAATCCCGTAACGAATATTGGCAGCAGAACGACTTATTACACCGACTTTAAGGTCAGAAATGGACACGAAGGCGATCCTCAAAATATTGCAGGAATGCCAGAAAACGGTCGTTTCGCCTATTTATCCTGGTCTCCAAACCAACAATACGCTGCCTTTACCAATACAACATCAAAAGGAGTCGAATTATGGTATATCGATGTCAAGTCTGGCCAAGCAAAAAAACTGACTAGCGACAATCTTAATGCTAATATGGGACGACCTTACACGTGGTCAAAAGACAGCAACTACTTATTGGTTCAAACGCTTCCGGCTTCAAAAAAACAATTGATCGATCCAAAAGAAGCCGTGCCTGCAGGACCAACAATATCCGTGAGCGAAGCTGGTGTAAAAGCACAAAACAGAACCTATCAAGATTTATTGACCAACCCTAATGACGAATATAATTTTGAGCAATTAGCGTTGTCTGACATTCAAAAAATAGAGCTTAACGGTAATTCAAGCAATTGGAAAACGACGGACATCTATCAAAATCTAAACTTTTCTCCTGATGGGAAATATGTGATGATCACCACCATCAACAAACCGTTTTCTTATTTAGTACCTTATACCAGATTCCCATCGACCACTACTATTTATGATGCGAATGGAACACTGATCAAAAAAGTATTGGAAGTTCCACTTATTGAAGACTTACCTCAAGGCTTTATGGCTGAACGTACAGGAATGCGAGGTTTGAACTGGCGTAACGATCATCCGGCAACTTTGGTGTGGACGGAAGCTTTAGACGGAGGTGATCCAGCCAAGCACGTTCCGTTCAGAGATGAAGTGTTTCAACAAAAAGCACCATTTACGGCTAAAAAACAATCCATTTTAAAAACTAAGGATCGTTTTGCTGGCATCCGTTGGGGTAACGAAAATACCGCCATTGCTTTTGACAGATGGTGGAATAGCAGAAACACAAGAACCTATCTGTTTGATCCCTCCAACGCAAGTAAAGCACCAAAAGTGCTTTCTGACAGAAATTATCAAGATGTTTATAGTGATCCAGGAAGTTTTGTAAGCACATTGAACGACTTTGACGAATCGGTCTTAGACCTTAATGACGGGAAAGTTTATCTCATTGGCGATGGCTACAGTGCTGAAGGCAAGTTTCCGTTTATAGACGAAATGAATCTGAAGTCACAAAAAACAGTCCGTTTATACCAATCTAAGGAAACCGATAGAGTCGAGAACATTACGTCTGCATTAAATGCTAAGGCAGGAGAATTTATAGTTCAGTTGGAGTCGAAAAATGAATACCCAAACTATTACATCAGAAACATCAAAAAGCGCATAACCCTACAACCGTTAACGCAATTTGAAAATCCATTCAAAAGTTTACAAAATGTGAATAAAGAAGTGATCAGCTACAGACGTGATGATGGTTTGCCACTTACAGGCACCTTATATCTGCCAACCGATTATAAAAAAGGTGAAAAATACCCGATGATTATGTGGGCTTATCCTCGCGAATATAAAGACAAAAATAGTGCCGCTCAAAGTACTTCAAACTCTAACGAATTTACCTATCCTTCTTATGGTTCGCCGGTATATTGGGTAACCAGAGGCTATGTGGTGTTGGATGCTGCAGCGTTCCCAATTGTGGGTGAAGGCGATGAGCAACCTAACGACAGCTTTATCAAGCAATTGGTAGGCAATGCCAAAGCTGCGATTGATGCGGTTGATGCGATGGGTTATATTGACCGCGACCGTGTGGCCGTTGGTGGACATTCGTATGGTGCGTTTATGACGGCCAATTTATTATCACATTCCAACTTGTTCGCTGCAGGAATTGCAAGAAGTGGTGCCTATAACAGAACCTTGACGCCTTTCGGATTTCAAAGTGAAGAGCGTAACTATTGGGAAGCTCCAGAAGTTTACAATACCATGTCTCCTTTTCAGAATGCGCATACGATGAAAACGCCTTTATTGTTGATTCACGGTGAGGCCGATAACAATTCAGGTACC
>JBARDR010000042.1:0-2184 GCA_049795335.1 Gelidibacter sp.
TAATTCTGCTCGACTTCCTTGTCGGCAAGCGCGTAATTCTTTTTCATTTTCACAGATCCTTCCATGACTAGACACTTGCAGGTGCTACAAACACCGCCTTTGCAAGCGAACGGCAAATCGGCTCCAGCGGCCAATGCTCCGTCTAAAATAGTATCGAAATCGTCATCCATAATGAAATGAAATTCTTTTCCGCCATCAATAATGGTTACCTGCGTGCCATCAATTCTCTGTTCGAGAATGTCAGCAATATGCTTATTTTCTTCAGCAGAACTGCCTGTAAAGAACAGTTCGTAATGAATATTATCCTTGGACATTCCTGCCGCTTGCAATTCATCGCGAATCAAGAAGATCATTTCTTGTGGCCCGCAAATAAAGGCGTGGTGCGTATCGGGAACATCAATAAATGTTTTGGTCAATAGAGCCAGTTTTTCTTTGTCAAAACGACCATTCAAAAATGGAATATCGCGGTGTTCCTTTGTTAAAAAATAAAACACCTGAAATCGGTCAAAGAACTCGTTTTTAAGCTGTTCAATCTCCTCTTTAAAGATAATAGATTTTACAGTGCGGTTCAAGTAAAACAGCTTAAACGTGCTGTTTGGCTCCTGGCGCAAATGGGTTTTGATGATGGACAACAACGGTGTAATCCCGCTCCCTGCTGCAAATGCGATGTAATTATTATGGGCTTCAACGTTGACATCTACCGTAAATTCGCCATGCGGTTCCATGACTTCGAGGGTATCGCCTTTTTTTAATTCCTTCAGTGCATAATTGGAAAACACACCATCGCGAATGGTTTTGACGGCCACTTTCCATTCGCCATCCAAAGGACTTGAACATAACGAATAATTGCGGCGAATATCGGCGCCATTGATTTGCTTTCGCAGGGTCAAATGTTGACCGTGTTTGTAATTGAAGGCCTCCTTGAGATGATCAGGAACTTCAAATGAAATGACGATGCAATCCTTTGTTTCCTTATAAATATCGGCCACTTTGAGCTTGTGGAATTTTGCCATGATCCTGTTCCTAAGCCTTTCCAAAGGAAAGGACTTAGTCATTAAATTTAATTAGTTGTCCTTTTTATCAAACCTACAAGGCTAAAAAACTCGCAAGCCGCAAACTAACACTTGTTAGTTTGAGTGACAAATTTACAAAATTTATTATTAACTATTTGTTAATTCCGTAGATGAGGACTTCACTTAGATTTTGGGTCAACTCCTTAACATTAATTTCCTCCTTTTTGGGGATCCATAAATACAACGAACGTAATGTAGAAAGTATGGAAAACATTATCACTTCAGAATTTGTATCGATGATTTCATTGGCGGAAATTCCAGTTTTAATGACATCTACAAAATCTTGCTCATATTTTTTTCGGAGTTGCAAATAATACTCCAATTGATCTTCCAAATGCATCCAATCATTGTTTAAGGATGCCATACCATAGGTATTATTCGTTGTAATATGGACATGAAGTTCCACAATCAACTTTAACTTTTCGATGGTGCTATGCTCTGATTTTTTAATCAAATCCATGCCTTGTGTAAATTCTTCAGCCAACGAAATGATGATGGCTTTTAAAATATCCTGTTTGGAATTGATATGATTATAAAGACTCGCGGCTTTCATGCCCATTGCTGTTGCCAAATCGCGCATCGTCACTGCACTATAGCCTTTTTCTTTAAAAAGCTTTGTGGCTGTTTTTATAATTTCGTCTCTGCGTGTAACTTCTGTTACCAAGGTTTCAATTTTTGAATTTTAAGTTTGTCCAATAATATGTAAATTTAAACAAAAGAAAACTATGGGGATTTTTGATTTTTTATTCGGAAATAAAAAGAATAATATACAAGAGTTTTTAGACAAAGGCGCCATCATTTTGGATGTACGAACCAAAGGGGAATGGGATAATGGTCATATTAAAAACGCCAAACATATCCCGTTGGATCAATTGCGAAATAACGTTGCAAAAATTCAAAAAATGAACAAACCTATTATTACCTGTTGTGCAAGTGGTGCAAGATCAAGTCAAGCAACACAAATTTTAAAATCGAATAATATCGAGGCCATAAATGGTGGTGGATGGTCGAGTTTGCAAAGGAAAATCCTCTCCTAAATTCTCTCCGAAGGAGAGGACTTTTAATGCATCTAAAATTTTGATGTTAGCTCATCGAATGTCAGGGATACTAC
>JBARDR010000043.1:0-12981 GCA_049795335.1 Gelidibacter sp.
ACATAGAACCCTCTGAAATTTCCGACAAAAAATTCAAGAGTGACATACAACTTAAAATTACCACAAGCGCTCTTTTCATTAATGGTATTTCACTATTAAGGTGTGATTTTTATTTTTAAAAAGGATAAGTTCTTTAAATCTTTTTCGGTAGCCCTTTATGCGATTAATATATGAAGATAGTATTAGTCCAATTGTAAGACCATTATTGTATTACTTTTTGTGAAATGTTGGCTATGGTAGAAAAGATGTTTGAGATAAAATTCGCGATTTTTAAACGAGAAAGAGATTTAAATTTTATAAATTTTTCTGGACGCCGGGGTCGATATAAAATTGACATTATTAATCTCGATCGTCATATCTTCCAAATCTTCAATTTTTAAAACGCCATTTAAGAATTTCGGATAATAGTCTCTCTTAAGAATGAGGGGATTTGGAACCTTAAGTATTTCTGCCCGTTCACTTTCAGAATGGGATAAGATTGTGAACGATAGAAAACCATCCTCCAGAACATTATAAATACCTGCATAGCAGAAAATTTCATTGGATTTCAGGTGAATTTGAAAGGGATATAATTTAGAATTTCTTAATTCAGAAGTATAATATCCTGTGGAAATTACTAGACATCGTCTATTTTCAAAAGCATCCCATAACCAAGCTTGTTGTTTGAGGTCGCCAATGTTAACGCTTAAGGTGTTTTGTTCAGACTGAAAAGCTTTCCATCCATTTTCGTAGCCTACTGGTAAAATGCCCCATATTCCAAACTGAATTTGACTTGTATTCTCATTCGTTACGAGGCTTACAGACGATTCTTTAAGACCATTGATAACTTCAGTAGGCACATAAACATCACGATAGACAAACTCGGCATTTAAAACTGTCTCTATAATTTCTCGCGATGCAATATTGGATATTTTTGATAACATATTACTCTTTAACTTAAAATCTAATTAAATGAAAAATCATAAAATTGAAAAGTCTAAAAAAAAACTTTATGGACTCTATAAGTTTATAGGTTAAAAAACATTTTAGGATTTGATGAGAAAAATTTTATAAGGGCGTTTTTTTTATTTTTTTTATCATTTAAAGCATATTGAAGAAATTACATTTGTCCTAGGTTTAATTTATCAAGTTAGTTATAGATTGGGGGATTTATACATAAAAGAGGCGATTGACATACTGATACTCAGTTAATCCATTTAGCGCCCTTTTATTCAAAACCCCGTCTATTAAGATGGGGTTTTTATCATATCATATTACCAAAATATTGACGGCTTTACTATAACAGAGTGGTTGGATAGCTATCGATCAAATCTAAATCCGTTTTCCCAAATGTGAAAAACATGACATAAAGCTATGGTGATTTAGATAAAAGTGATAAGTAATTTTTTGTAAAATCACAATCAATAAAACATTTCTTAATTGATAATAAAAATTCCATTTTAGGAGGGCTTGTTACAATGGTTTTTGTTGGATTTGGGGCTTTAATATTGGGCCATATTTCAGGCTACGAAGCAAAGGATGACTGATTTTAATCATAATAATAACATTTAAATGTTCAAAATAAAAAATCATCAGTCTGTGTTTGATCAAATTTTAGACCATCCCCAAACATTTCCGAAAGAAATATTCAATTTGTTACGTGATCATCAATTGATGAGTATTTCCCTGCCCAAAAATTTTAGGGAATCACTAAAACATACTTTTAACGAAAACCAAGATTTTTGGGATGTTCTGTATGAGTTGGGACGAGGCGATTTATCTGTTGGGCGCATTTTTGAAGGTCATGTGAATGCACTCTTGCTTATTGATACCTATGGAAATCTCCAACAGCGTTCGTTTTATTTTGCTGAAGCGTCCAAAGGAAAAATTTTCGGTGTATGGAATACTGAACGTTCATTTGAAGGTCTTAAATTAAATCGTAGTAATGATGTTATGACTCTTGAAGGTGCAAAAACCTACTGTTCTGGTGCGTTGAATATTCAATTTCCTATTGTAACTGCATTATCGTCTAAAGGTCATCAAATGTTAGTTTTAGATTTGGAAAAACACCGAGAGTTGTGGGAAGATTGGTCGCTATGGAATAAAACGGGGATGTGTGCTTCTGTAAGCTGCCGATTTGACTTTACAGGAGTAAAAATAAATAGGAATCAAAATTTAGGTAATAGCGGCGACTATTATAGGGAACCTATTTTTTCATGGGGTGCTACCCGTTTTTCTGTTGTGCAATTGGGTGCTGCAAAACACATTGTCGAGATCGTGGTAAGCCATTTAACGGAACATCGACGGGAAAAGGATTGTCATCAGGAAATGCGTTTGGGAAAAATGGCTATATTAATTGAAACAGCGGATTTGTGGCTGGCTAGGGTTAAAAAAATTGATAAGGACTTCAATGAAATAAGCAACGATAAAAAGGTGAACTTTGCGAATATGATGCGCACGATCACACTTGATATTTGTACGGAAATCATAACGCTGGCGGAAAAATCGGTTGGTTTGCAAGGCATGATGATACGCCATCCCTTGGAAAAGACGGTTCGCGACTTGCGTGTGTACATGAGGCAAGCTGGCCCTGACCTTGCCTTATCACGAGTTGGAGCAAATTTAGCTAAAACAGTTCTATAATCTAAGTTCTATGGATGAAATACACATTAATAATGATACCTTAAATCGGGCACCTCTTTTGGCTATCGAGCAATTGAATGCTCAGATAGCTTCATCACTTATTTTGGCGCCTCATCCAGACGATGAAGCTTTAGGTTGTGGTGGAATGATTACCTATTTGCGCCAACAAAACGTTCCGGTATGGATTTGTTTTATGACCAGCGGAGGAGCTTCACACCCAAATTCCAAGAAATATACACAAGACAAATTGATGCAACTTCGAGAATATGAAGCCTTAGAATCCTGTAAGATTTTGGGTGTGGAACAGTCAAATATCATTTTTCTTCGAGAACCCGATTCGCAACTTAATAAATTGAGTGACCAAAAAATCGTGGAAGTTGGAGTTGAAATATCACATCTAATTGTAGGCAATGATATCACTTCTATATTCTTGCCATGGCGTCGAGATGTGCATCCCGACCATGAAACCACTTACAGGATAGGGATAAAAGCAGTTCGTCAAGTTTCCAGGGAAGTTCAGATCATTGAGTATCCGATTTGGATGTGGCATCATTTCCGTTGTGAAAACTGGCCTGTTCAGGGAGAAATGGAATTATTTCGGTTAAATGTTGAAGCCGTTCTGGAAATTAAGAGAGCATCCATAAATGCACATCAATCACAAACTACTGGCCTGATTGATGACGATGCCAATGGTTTTATGCTGAAGGAGGAGCTGTTGCGGCCATTTCTAACCCCGTTCGAATACTTTTTTATTGATCCGAATCAAAAATCCAACACCTTGAATAAGGATTATTTTGATAGGCTTTATGCCAGCAATCCAGACCCATGGAATTTTGATGGTAGCGATTATGAAAACAGCAAATTTCAAAAAATAGATTCGTTTTTAAATAACAGACAGTATAAAAATGCTTTGGAGTTGGGATGTTCCATCGGAATTCAAACCAGACTGTTGGCTCTTCATTGTCAGAATTTATTAGCTGTGGATATTAGTGGAGATGCTATTCAAAAGGCAAAGGACAAATGCAGGCATCTTCACAATGTTCAATTTCAGGCCTTGGATATTATAACTGATTTTCCGAAAGGTTTTTTTGATTTTATCACTATGTGCGAGCTTGGATATTTTTTCAATAAAGAGGATTTAAAGATTGTTTTTCAAAATATTACGGATGGATTATCCTTGAATGGTCATTTTTTAATGGTGCACTGGACGTCCTATGTGCGCGAGTTTCCACTTACTGGTAAACAGGTCCATCAATTTTTTATGGAGTTTAATGAAAAGAAAAAGCAATTTGTAAAACGGACAGTTTATGTCCACGACCAATACGAACTGATGCTTTGGGAAAAAGTCAAGTAGAACTTGTAGTGTTTTCTAAAAATTCGAAATGTTGCGTTAATTTTCCACAAGCCTCATCTACGTTGATGTTGGGGAATAATACATTCCATTCTTGACTACTATTCAATAATTCTTGTATTTTAATGACCATTGCTTCTTGTCGCTCACACCGATTAAACAAATCTCTTATTTTTTCAATTTCTATATAACTTAAATCGTGGATGGCGGTTAAGATCTTTTGATTTGGAAATTGATAGTATTCAGCGATTAAATGATATATTTTATAACGGCAAATTAATTTGTCCAAACTTTCGACATTGTAATCCACGTCATCATAATCAGACCAGACTTTCAATTCCGCGCCGAACCCTTCATCACAGCGTGAATCTGTCCTTACTGAGGTGTGAACGGTGGTGTTCATGCAATGCCGAATTGAAAATCCAGCACTATACACGCGATTATATAAGTCTACATCCTCAAGAAAATGTAAAGGCTTAATACCTCCAACGGCATTATAAACGTATTTTTTTAAGGCCAAATTGGGTCCCCAATTATAGGCATGGCGTGGCCAAGGATCTTTAGGATTCGGCAACATAATCGATTCCAATTTTGCCTTCAGCAGCAAATACGCATCTTTTGATGCCAAATAGCGAGAGGCTTGTTTTTTTAAACCCTCATGATTCACATTAATGAGGCCGCAAACCATGGCTATATGGGTACTTAAATAATGGTCCAAATTATACAACCAATAGGCATCTGGAATAGTATCGGCATCTGTGCTAACAATCAAACCATCATCGAAAGTTAATCGTTTGGAGGCAATATTCATAAGAATACGACGTGCTGCCCCCACAGTTGTGGCTACTGAAGAATTTAATACAAGGGGATATAAATTGAAATCTGGATGTTCGGCTGAAAATTTCTCGCAAACTCCATAGGTATCATCGGTACAATTATGGCACAGCACAAAAACTTCGTAATTTTTGAACGCATAGTTTAGATGGCAAATCCCTTTCTGGTTTTTTAAGGCTATCAAAGTGTTGAGAATTCCTGCACTTTCATTTTTTGCGGGAATAATGACACTCAATTTGATATGGCCATGGGATTTTGGAATGGTGTCTCCCAATTTGTTTGCAATAACATCAAGGTGTTCTATCCTATTGTTTTCTTTAATATTCATAACCATCTTCGAATTATTACATGGTTCAACTTGCAAGCTATGGCCTTCCAAAATGGAATTAAAATTTTATCGTTTCCGCAATGTGGTTTAGTTTTTCATACTTAATAGCGTCTATTGGGAAGAAGCCCCTTCATAAAGCTTCATTCTACGGATACCATTCAAGCAGGATTTGAGAGAGGGAATATGTGGCACGCGCTCTTTGTTTATGTTCAAATCCCATATCCCACAATTACTGTAATCATAAAGATTATCCCAATCAGGCCGGTCGATGACGGGATAGATGCAGATGCCGCGTAAATCCACACCCAGCGTTCGGGCTTGGATGCATTCTTCCGTGATATGGTCGATAAATTGCTCCCGTCCATGCCCGAAATGACCTGTTTCAGTCAAGACCACCGGTTTTTGGTAACGCTGGTAAGCTTCCAATAACATTTGAGAAAATGGAATTTGCTTTCGTTTGGACTCCGGCCAATGGATACGTCCATTTTTATGATCCCATTGGTTGTTATAATAATAATTAAAACCCAAAATATCTACCAAATCCCGACTTCCACCTAATTCATGAAGGGCTTGACCTATCAAAGCATCCATAGCTTTGAACTGGTTGGAATTGATGTTTTCCAATGCCTCGTGGGATATGGTATCATCAGCAGCATGAATCCGTATTAATGGCTCTACAGCAAAAATCACGCAATTGGGAGATTGATTTTTAAAAGCTTTAGAACCCTGAATTGCTGCTTTGCAAAGATGATATTTAATGTCATCGCCACTGTTCACAGCAAATGGGACAGTACCACGAACGTCACCGGAATGCCATGACAAAAAGCTGATCTCATTTACAGGAACCACCATTAAAACGTCGTTAGAACGATCGGCATGAAATTTGGCAAATGCCTCACATAAAGCCATAAACCGTTCGCAAAATTGGGGATGATTGGGGATCAGTCCATCAGGATATCCGAAATGGCACATATCCCAAATTATCTGTAATCCAAGTTCTTTAGCGACTCTAAAATGTGGGATTAAAGTATCAAAATTGAATTGGTATGGTGTAGTTTCGACATGACTCCAACAAACGCCTTCGCGTACAACTTTAATTCCCATAGCGTGCAATAAAGCATAATCTTCTTCAATCCGAATGTCATGTTCGGTTTCGCGTACCAAATTAATTCGCTCGCCGGAACGATTTATGTGGTCAGCACATTCAAAACCTCCCATGAAAAAACTATTGAACTGCAATTTTCGAAGGTTTTAGGGTTAGTTTAGATTTGGTTTTGATGACTTCTTTCCTTTGTAAGGAATGGAATAAATCCAGCGCATTCTTAAATGCTTGATCCATATTGAAATATTTATAATTTGCAAGCCTGCCCACAAAATAGACATCCTTTAAAGCTTCAGCCGCTTTCTGATATTTTTTGTAAATTTTGAGATTCCGTTCATTAACTACTGGATAGTATGGTTCTCCAATGTCAGTTGTATATTCCTTTACGATGGTAGTTTTGTCCGATTTTTGATTTCCAAAATGTTTGTATTCAATGATACGGGTATAATCTACTTCCATTCCAGGATAATTTACAACAGAATTTGATTGAAAATATTCAGTTTGTACTGTTTCTGATACAAAATTGATGGAACGATATTCTAATTTTTCACCCATTTGGTTTTTAAACTCAAAATACCGATCTATTGGTCCCGTATAGAATAGCTTTTCGTAACCATAGATAGCATCCATGACATCAAAATAATCGGTATTCAGTAGAACCTTGATATTGGGATGTTTTAACATCTTTCCGAATAATTTGGTATACCCTTTTTTCGGTAGCGCTTGATAAACATCGGAGAAATACCGATCGTCCCTGTTGGTTCTAACAGGAATTCTATTTAAAACAGAGGCATCCAGATCTTCGGGATATATATCCCATTGTTTTTTAGTATAATGTCTGAACATTTTCTCATAAAGAACAGGGCCGACTTTATTGAGAACAGCTTCCTTGCCATTTTTGGGATTTGTGATGGGCTCCCGATTTTTCTCCAGCCATACTTTCATATCCCTCTCATCTTTTAACTCTAGTCCAAATAATGAATTTACGGTCGTGATATTAACAGGAATTGGTACAAGTTGCTCGTCGACTTTTGCAAGAACTTTATGTTCCCATGGATACCATTTCGAAAATTGATTGACATAGTTCCAGACCTCTTTATCGTTGGTATGAAACAAATGCGCACCATATTTTGAAACCAAAATATCGTTGTCATCAACATAATCATAACAATTACCTGCTATATGATGGCGTTTTTCAATAATCAATACTTTTTTTCCAATGGATGCATAGCGTTCTGCCAATACGGAACCCGAAATCCCAGCTCCAATAATCACAATATCATAATTCATAAGTTTCCTGTTTTATAATGGTCATCATTTTTGAGACAGTGGCATCCCATGACGTTTGTTTTAAGATCTTTTCGTATGTATTTTGGTTATGAGTTTTATATGTTAAAATGCAATCGATGGCTTGATAAAATTCATCAGCATTTTTTATTATCGTAACGGCCTCTGAATAATCGCTAACCACATCCTTGATAGCTGTAGATATTATAGGCTTATTTGCAGCCATATATTCTAAAGTCTTAGTAGGACTGATGTATTCCGTGGCTTCATTCAATGCAAAAGGCATCATCGCAATTTTAAAGACTTTCAGATAATGGGGTAATTCACCGTAGCTTTTCATTCCTAAATAATGAATGTTTTCTGCTCGTGGTAGGTCGTGCTCCTCAATTTTTGCGATGGGTCCAATCATCACGAAGGATATTTCGGGTTTTTGCATCGCCGTTGAAGCAATCAACTCTAAATCGATACGTTCATCTATAACACCGATGTATCCAACAATCGGTTGTGCAATATTTTTTATGTCTGAAGGAATACTAATGTCGTCGTTTGGAGATTTGAAGTGTGTTTCATCCACAGAACTTGGAAAACAATATACATTCAACGCCTGTTTTGATTTGGCTTCATAAAGTGACTTTCCGCCAGTAAATACAATATCGGCTTGCTCCAAAAGTGTTTTTTCCTGATTTCTAATCGTATTGGATGCGCCTTTGAACTGGGAAAGTTCATCCATACAATCATAAATAACCGTTCTTGGTTTCAGAAGGTCAATAAATTCAACAAACGCCGCCGAATAAAACCAGACGATAGGAGCGGACTTAATCTCCAGTGTCTCAAAGACCTTTGCGATATCGGAAATGTATCCAACCTTTGGCTTTAAGATGGTCAGTTGGGATGATATGAATTCCATCTCATATCCAATATTATGGTCTGATTCATAGGGTTCTTCGACCACCAAAATTTTATAGTGTAGTGAAAGCCGACTGATAATATGTTGCGGACGCTGATAAACAAAATCCCAACGCAAATGACAAAATATTATGATGTCATATATGTTTGGATCGTCTTTTTTTCTTGAATTGTCTCTTTCTTTTAGAGTGTGATATATTTTGTCCATAATTTTTATTTAGAAAGTTAAACGTACGACCAATACCTCCACAAGCTGTACTTCATAAAAACAAAAAGGTACCTTATAAATAACTCTGCAAAACCGATTTTTTGAATAGGTTAGACTTTTTAAATCACTATTTATATTTTATAGGGTTCATCCTTTATTGTGATTAGATGTAATTTTCATAATCAATCTAAAAAAAAATTATCATGAAAAATGAACATAATGAAGGCGAAGTCACAAAAAGTATTGAGAATGAAACCGCCAAATTACCATCCGATTTATTTCTCGCCGCATCAGTAACAGCGATGGCAGCATCATTAACCTTGAAGCTGTTTGGAAAAAGAAATAGCGCTCTTTTCGTTGGTCAATGGGCATCCCCATTTTTACTATTGGGTATTTATAACAAGTTGGTCAAACTTGAAGGGCACGACCAGGAAGATAAAAGTTTAAAGGAAGATAAAAGTTTTAAGAAGGACATCCAAAATGATTTTATGTAAACCCTATTTCTGTTGCGGGAAACTGTGAGGTTGTAATTAGAGTTAAATATGTTATCGAATGTTGCATGTTTCTCTTGAAAGCAAGTTATGATTGGTTAAAAAATCTATAAAATGTAAACGGTGAATCTATTATTTTGTCGGTTTTGTTTCATAGCGTTAACATTTTGACCAATTTTCTTTTAACCTAATTAAATTGTGAGCAACTTGTCCACATTCAAGCTGATACAAAATTGAAAATGTTTGTTGCCTTTGAATTTATTTCAATAAAACAGCAAATAAGTTTTTTAGAGTTTTCAATTTTTTAGAAAACCTTGTTATTTATAAAAAAATATTATCAATGAGGAAGCCAAAAAATTTTCCTGAACAATCCCAGTCCCAACCCGGAAAGGAACATAAAATGACACCAGAACCTGAAGTCATACGTGAAAATTATAAGGGTTCAGATAAACTTAAAGGCAAGGTAGCCCTGATCACTGGAGGCGATAGTGGTATAGGCAGAAGTGTTGCAGTCCATTTTGCTCGTGAAGGTGCGGACGTTGCTATCGTTTATCTCAAGGAAACCAAGGACGCCGAGATAACCAATGCGATGGTCATTAAGGAAGGTCAAAAGTGTCTGTTGATTGAAACCGATTTGGTCGAAGAAAAAAATTGTCGGTCGGCTGTGCAGCAATGTTTGGATCAATTTGGTAAGCTTAACATTCTGGTCAACAATGCCGCCATGCAATTTCCAAAAGAGAGTATTGAGGACATCACAAAGGAGCAATTGGAAAAAACCTTCAGAACTAACATTTTTCCTTATTTTTATATGGCAAATGCTGCATTGAAACATTTGAGTAAGGGCGACACAATCATTAATACAGGCTCTGTGACTTCCTATCGGGGGAGTGATCATCTTATAGATTATTCAAGTACAAAAGGCGCCATTACAAGTTTCACAAGGTCGCTATCAGCACAAATGGCAAAAAAGAATATCAGAGTAAATGGTGTTGCACCAGGTCCTATATGGACACCGCTTATTCCAGCAACTTTTGATGATGTGTCCGATTTTGGACAGGATACGCCCATGGGCAGGGCAGGGCAACCAAGCGAAGTAGCTCCTGCCTATGTGTTTCTCGCTTGCGAGGATAGCAGTTATATTACTGGCCAGTTTATTCATGTAAATGGAGGGGAGATTATCGCAGGATAGGAACCCTGTTTTCTGGTGCTTGTTATCTTTGATTTTATCCTTGCTCAAGTATTATATTTTGTAAATCTTCAAGAAATCAGTTATTTTAAAATATAATTTTAGGACATTTTTTTTGTTTTTTAAAGAACATTTATTTGAATGTTGGATAGTAATTTTAGCCTAATGTTTAATTTAAAATTTTTGAATTATGGAAAGAGATAAAGATGATCGCGACATGTATCGTGATAATGACAAAAACATTGGTGGAAATGGTAATCGCCAAAACGAAGGAAACGACAGGAACCGTGATGCCCATCAAAACAGTGATTACGACCTTGACGAAAATGCGGATTACGACCGCAATACGGATAATGATAATGATCGCAGGATGGACCAGGGCCCTGATGAAGATGCTTATAAAGATCAGGACAGTAATAATTCAAACCTTTCCAATTCTCAGGACAGGGAAAAAAAATGGAAGGATATCCACCATGATTATAGAAGACGTTATCCAGATATTACCGATGAAGACGTCGATTATAATGAAGGCGAATTCGATAATATGACGGACCGAATTGCCAAACGCACCAATCGCAGTCGTAATCTGGTCAATGATGAGATCGACAATTGGGGGTATTCCGACGACAATCGCAACAGATAGTTGATCATTAATTTTAAGAGTGTATCCAATAAACCCTATCAGCCGATAGGGTTTTTTTTGGAAGATTTTCAAAACAGATTTTAGAATAGTTTCTAATTTTAAAGGGCATCCAATTTGAACATAATAATTTTTGATTGGGTGGAAAAGACAAGGACGAGATTAATAAGGCCAACACGTTTCTCATGTAAAATACTCAACTCAGAAATTTTTCAACGACTTTGAAAATATCTGTGAGGTGAATAACTCCTAAAAGGATAATTTGTTTTTAGTTCGACAATCGTCCTCTTCTGTTTCCAAAAGAAAGTAATAATTCTAAGGAGATTATTGACAACGTTCATCCTTTTGGGGAAACTCAATTGTTTGATAAAGTAGTAAAAATAAATATCTTTTATGACCGCACAAGTCATATGACCCTTCCTGAAATTGCTATACAGATTATTAATTAAATCCTGTTATAGATATACAAGACAAATAAGTTAAAAGATTAAACCGAGCTCAACTCCAAAATTAACACCAAATCCAGTTAAGTTTTCGTCCTCTCTTGTAAAAGCGTCATCAGTGTTTCCAAATACGATACTAGGTCCGACATACGGGCTGATGCTAATTCTTTTTGCAACTAAAAACTGATACCCTAATAATGCTTGGACAGTTATTAGCTCCAGCTTTCTTTGTTTTAAGTGTTCAATATATATATCATTAATATTAGAGGGTTCATTAGGCTTTTGTTCAAGCGCATATAGACTCTCTTGGTAGTGAAGGTATTGAATAGCTGGCCCCACGTAAAACCCTTTAGGTGCTATATGATCTCGGGTATAATGTCGGTAACCCAAATTTACTGAAAAGATTTTTTTGTTGTGATGGGTGTCACGCGGATTATTTAAGGTGCTGCCAAAAAAATCAGAATATAATTCCTGAAAATCATTTAGAGCATAGTTATTCGTTTTTCCTATTCCGAATCCTACTTGAATGCTTGATTTTTCATTTAATACACGTTCATACTGAATATCATAAATATTTGATATTAGTAAAAGCGAATTAACTTTAATAACATTCTTCTTAGCCTCTTGGGCACATTTTGTACTCGAGATAAAAGATAATATTACAATAAAAATTAACTTTTTCACCGTGTGCATTATTTGACATTGATTACAAATCTAAAATAATAAATCTTTATTGTTTTCATGATATTTATCGATATAAATATAGTAGGACTTATTAATTCTGTGTGAGTTAGTTAATTAGTAGCTAATTCATTAATAAATATAGAAAAGCGCAATTATGATATAGATCAAAAACATTTGAATAATCCATGCTAAGATAATCTCATGAAATCAGAACAAACCTAAATCTTAAAATCCGAGATTTTAATTCTTCTGACTTTTACGTCCTTTAGAGGATTATAAACAAAATTTGGCTCATGAAGTGGTTCTTCTTGTTACTGGAATAAAATAACGATTTAAATACTGATTTTACGGATATCAAAAGATAGAAAATAACGAGACTCGAAAATGGAATTTCCTACTTCGACATAAATTTATCATTATGATTTACACTTTATTTTTAAGTATCACTCAAGCGACCGAAAAGGTTTTAACAGGTATAGGAGAGACGCCCGATTTGGAATTCAGTCCAGCTATCCTTTTCAAGATTCTTTTGGCTATTGGATCAGGATTGCTTATAGGCATGGAAAGGGAATATAAAGGAAAGGATGCGGGTTTAAAGACTAATATGCTGGTTTCGGTTGGGACCTGTGCCTTTGTCGTTTTATCCCTACAATATCAAGGAGGCAAATTTATTGACCTGACACGAGTATTGAGCCAGGTGGTCACCGGAATTGGTTTTTTGGGCGCGGGAGTTATCATTAAAAAGGGTGGTAATGTGCAAGGGCTAACTACTGCAGCTACTGTTTGGTGTAGTGCTGCAGCGGGATGTATAGCGGCCCTTTATATGGTTGCAGATTTGATGATATTCACTGGTGCAGTTGTTTTGATAAACCTTATTTTTGGATTCATCGGCAAAAAAG
>JBARDR010000044.1:0-8202 GCA_049795335.1 Gelidibacter sp.
GTTTCAAACACCACTGAGGTTTTAATGTTCCCAAAAATCACTGCAGGACTTGCCGATTTAAGAACTTCAGCACACACCTCAACACCAAAAAAACTATTGTTTTTCCTACCCTTTTCGGAAATCGAATATCAAAGTTTCGCCAAAATAGAGGCCAACTTCAAAAACATATCTGACGATTTTAAACGCAGCCATTTGGATTTTTACAAAGGCGCCACTATGGCTATCGATTCCATCAGAAAAATGAATCTCAATTTAGATGTGAAGATTGTTGAAGCACAAAGCGTCAACCAAACCTCCAAAACCAAGGCTTTAATTCAAGATCACAATATTAAAGACTATGACGCCATCATCTTACCGTTTTACGATTCGATTGAGGAAGAAATTGCAGCGTTTACGGCGGATAACAATACTCCAGTGATAACCGCAACTGCAGTTGACAATAAAAAAAACACCAACAACTTATATAGTGCGCTGCCTTCCATAAATCAACAGAGGCTAAAAGTTCTAAACTATATGAAGTCAAAACAAGGGCATATGATCGTGCTTAATGATGTCGATCGCATAGAAAGCAAAGCTTTTATAAAAGACCTTGTGCCAAATGCAGACTTTGTCACTATCAAAAAAAATGGATCCTTTAGTGAGGCGGAACTGAAGTCAAAATTGAAAAAAGGACAAATTAATTATGTAATTATTGACAGCGAACGAAACAGTACCTTTTTAAACACCACCAACGCGCTGCTGAGTGAACTATCAAATTACAAATTGCAATTAGCGGTTTTGGACGCGTCTTTAATTCCTGATGATAGCAACGTGTCCCAAAAAAGATATCAAATTTTAAAGATGATTTTCCCTTCTTTAATTCCCGCTAAGTCTACCGAAAGTTCAAAGCAATTTTTAAGTACCTATCAAAAAAAATACAAATTACTGCCCACTGCAAATATTATGGTAGGATTTGATATTACATTTGACAGCTTATTAAGGCTTATGCAACAAGAAAGCTTTGAAAATTCAGCCATAAATTATATTACGGAATATACCCAATTGAAATTCAATTATGAAAAGAACGCTCTAGGAGGCTATAGTAATGAAGGTATTTACATCTTACAATATGATCCTGATGCCCAGATACGAGACGCCAACTAATTTAAAGAAACGATTTCACCTAATGAATCGTCTTTTGTATTTATGAAGAAAACTACTATACCGCATTTTTATAATCAATTTATTGTTGCCTTACTATTTGTGATAGGCGCAACGGTGAATAGTTTTGCTCAATGTCCAACCGTTACCATTCCTAAACTAAGTTTTTGTGATGTTGAAACGCCTACGGTGGCAAGTCTTGCCATTGCGGCAACAAATAATGGCGGTGGTATCAAATGGTATGCATCGGCCACATCTGCGAATTCCCTCTCTCTTACTCAAGGTCTTGAAAATGGTAAAGAATATTTTGCCGACGACAATTCTGGTACTTGTGGTACGCGGCAGAAGGTATCAGTTACCATATATGGTGTACCCTACAGTTTGCCTTTTCAAGGGGTTTGCGTGGACCATCCAGAAGAAGCGACGATTTCTGATTTATTTGCTATTGGAAATGATGTGCAATGGTATAATGTAGCCACAGGAGGAAGCCCTTTACCTGTTTCAACAGTATTAACGAATGGGACCACTTATTATGTGAACCAATCCAATCCAGATACAGGTTGTAGAACTTCACGGCTTTCTGTATCAGTAAAAGTTGGGGTCGTTCCTGTTCCCACAGGTGATCCGGTTCAGTTGTTTTGTGAAGGCTCCAACCCTACAGTGGCCAACTTAATCGCATCGGGAACAAATAATTGGTATGGCACGATTTCATCAGGTACCATCTTATTACCAACGACACCCTTAGTCCATGGTGAAACTTATTATGCCACCACTATTGATTCGCCCTGTGAAAGCGCTGAACGTTTTCAAGTTAAGGTTGAGATTGTACCGGTTAACGATGCAGGCAATAATGGGGAAATCGAGATTTGCCAATCTGGCCTTGCCAGCACCAATACAGTAAATTTATTTGATGCGCTTTTAGGATCACCTGATACCACAGGAACTTGGACGGGGCGACGAGCCACTTCAAACGGAAATATAGGCACTGTTAACGTATCGACAATGACAGTCGCCGGTAGCCCTTATGTGTTTACCTACGCCGTTAGCTCTGACACGTGCCCCACCACCACAGCAACCGTAAGTATTATGATTACTGAAAGTGGCAATCCTGGTACGGACAGCAGGTTGAACTTATGTGTTAATAGTCCTGCGCAGAATCTTTTTCAAAGTTTAGAAGGCAATCCAGAACCTGGAGGCACTTGGTCTCCTGCTTTAGCAAGTGGCACAGGTATATTTGATCCTTTAAAGGATACTGCCGGGGTTTACACCTATACAGTTTATGGCGTTCCTCCGTGTGGCCCAGCTTCAGCGACAGTTACCGTAACTATCAGTGCAGAGCCTCTACCGGGCACCAATGGCAACTTGACATTATGTTCTAATAGTACTCCAGAAAATTTATTTAATAGCTTGGGTGGCTCACCACAATCGGGCGGCACATGGACCCCAGCACTAGCAAGTGGCACTGGTGTTTTTAACCCCTCTCAGGATGCTGCTGGTATTTACACCTATACTGTTTTTGGAACAGCACCTTGTGGAGACGCTTCGGCAACAGTAACCGTAAATATTACTCAGTTACCCGATCCTGGAACCAACGGAAGTTTGGCTTTATGTATTACTGATGGTTCAGAAGATTTATTTGATAGTTTAGGCGGTACGCCAGAAAATGGAGGAACCTGGTCACCCGCCTTAGCAAGTGGGACAGGTGTTTTTGATCCATCAAAGGATACTCCTGGCATTTATACCTATACCATTAACGGTGTTTCGCCTTGTGGAGCAGCTTCGGCAATAGTGAATGTCACTGTTAACCCTAAGGCTGAACCAGGAACCAACGGAAGTATAAATCTCTGTTTGGATAGCGCCTCAGTAAATTTATTTGACAGCTTAGGAGGTACGCCAGAATCCGGTGGTATATGGTCTCCTGCGTTGGCAAGCGGTACGGGTGTTTTTGATCCGTCAAAGGACGCCGCGGGTACTTACACCTACACCATTTCTGGAATTGCGCCTTGTGCGAATGCCTTCTCCACAGTAACCGTGACCGTTAATCCATTCCCTAACGCTGGTACAAACGGAAGTCTGATTTTATGCAGCAGTGATTCCTCACAAAATTTATTTGATAGTTTAGGCGGCACTCCAGGAACTGGTGGTTCTTGGTCTCCTACTTTAGCAAGTGGTACAGGCATATTTAATCCTAAGCAAGATGCTGCAGGCACTTATACCTATACCATCACTACAGATTGTGGACAGGCGTCAGCAACCGTTAAAGTCACCGTAAATCCTCAAGCTGATCCTGGAATCAATGGAAACCTCACACTTTGTATTGATAGCAATCCAGAAAATTTATTTAGTGCCTTAGGCGGCACGCCACAATCAGGAGGCTCCTGGTCCCCTGCTTTAGCCAGTGGCACAGGATTTTTTGATCCGCAACAAGATGCCGCTGGAACTTATACTTATACTGTGGCAGGAATCACACCTTGCGGAACGGAGACAGCAACAGTAACCGTGACCGTTGATACCGAGCCTCAAGCAGGTTTAAATGGCCGATTTGCGATTTGTACCAATGATGCACCACAAGATCTTTTTGACAGTCTGGGCGGCTCACCTAAAACTGGCGGCACTTGGTCTCCTGCGTTGGCAAGTGGTTCGGGTATTTTTGACCCTGCACAAGATAATGGGGGATCTTATACCTATACCGTTACGAATGCTTGCGGCACGGATTCGGCAATCGTTACGGTTGCACTTATTCCACAACCAGATCTTACGGGACTCACATTGAGCGCCAATGCCATCTGCTTGGAGGATGACATATTTATTAATTTATCTGGCGCAACCCAACTTGCTGACGGTAACTATAATTTAACCTATTCACTTTCAGGAGCCAATAGTACGGAGCAAACCATTACGGTCAACATCACCAATGGCAGCAGTAATATTTTCATTCCTTCTTCTCAATTGACAATAAGTGGCACTACGACTTTTACGATTTTAAATCTTTTATATCCTATCACAAATTGTGGTACTGCATCCGGCATCCTTCCAACGGTAGCTTTCAATATTGAATATGCAGGAACACCAGAATTGGTAACTGAAGGGAACAGCTTTTGTGAAGATGAATCCGCAACCATTGCCGACTTAACAAGCAAGCTTATTGGCGCTGATATCATTACTTGGTATGATGCCATGGAAAATGGGAACGCATATACCGGGGACACCCCTTTGGTAGATGGCACCACCTATTTTGCATCCAACACAACTATGAGCGGGTGTGGCAATGACGTCCGATTGGCAGTAAGGGTTACGATTGATTTATGTGAACCTTTGGAAATTATCATTCCAGATGGCTTTAGTCCAAATGGCGATAATATCAATGACGATTTCTTCATTAAAAACCTTAGGGACTTATACCCTAATTTCAAATTGCAAATTTATAACCGCTACGGAAACATTCTTTATAAAGGCGATATAAACACTGCTAATTGGGATGGGACTTCAAATAAAGGCCGAGGTAATGGCAGTGGCATTTTGCCTGTAGGCGTTTACTATTATATTTTGGAACTCAAGGACACTAACAATAAAACGATACAAGGTAGCGTGTACCTTAACAGGTAATCTGAACAAAGTTATCTATGATAATTAAAAATATAAAATATACATTTCTTGGTTTCTTGCTTCTGACGGGATTATTCAGTGCGGCGCAACAGGATCCGCAATACACTCAATACATGTATAACATGAGTGTCATCAATCCCGCCTATGCCACCGAAGGCGAAGATATCAATATAGGTGCTTTATACCGGACCCAATGGGTCGGTACTGTGGGCGCACCAAATACAGGATCGCTTTTTGTGCATGTGCCTTTACAGGAAAAAATACAGGTGGGACTGTCCATCATTAATGACCAAATTGGCAATGTAGTCAACGAAACCAATGTATATGCCGATTTTGCATACATTTTATCCTTGGGAGCAGAAACTAAATTGTCGCTCGGTGTTAAAGCAGGAGCCAGTTTTTTCAATACTAATTTCAACGGCTTTATTTATTCGGATGTGCTGCCAGATCCAGCATTTGCAAATAATCTGAGCAAAACATTTCCAAACATCGGTGCGGGTGCCTATATTTTCGGATCCAATTATTACGTCGGCTTCTCTGCTCCAAACCTTTTAAATTCAAAGCACCTCGAGAGAGATAGCGGGATTGTAGCAAATGGCGTTGAAGAAATTCATTTTTTTCTTACCGGCGGCTATGTGTTTGAAATCAATGAACAATTGAAATTAAAACCTGCATTTATGACCAAAGGCGTTTCTGGAGCGCCATTATCACTTGATTTAACGGCCAATGTACTCATCAATAATGTGCTTGAAGTTGGGGCCGGCTATCGCTTTGATGATGCGGTTACGGGATTGGCTAATTTTAGGATTAGTCCGTCCATGCGGATTGGGTATGCCTATGATTATACCTTGTCCAATTTGGGGCGATTCAATACCGGCACACATGAAATTATGATTTTGTTTGATATCAATAAATTAGGTAACCCAAAAGGATATGATAAATCGCCAAGATTTTTCTAAAATAAGAAACATGAAACGAGCATGCTGAAGATTTTAACATACAAAGGAATGATGAATTGCGAACAGCATGTGACCATTGAAAAACAATAAATATAAACACATGAGATACGTTTGCCTATTTCTATTTTTACTTGTTGCATCATGGACGGTCCATGCGCAACGACCGAGCTTAAAAAAGGCCAACCAACTCTTCGCACAAAAGTCGTACGTCGAGGCCGCAAAAATTTACCAATCGCTAGATAAAAATCAGGAAGTCCTTCAAAACCTGGGAGATTCCTATTACTTCAATTCTCAAATGAAATTGGCGCGAACCCCTTATACAGGCTTGTTCACCAATTATAAAGACAGTTTAAAACCTGAGGTTTATTTCAGATACGCAAAAGTGCTGCAGGGTGTCAAAGATTATGAAAATGCTGATAAAATAATGAGCGCATATCTTGGCTATGCTGTAGACACCAAAAAATTCAGTGCCAACCTCAACAGACTCGTGCCTTTTACCTATGAGAGCAAACAGATGAATCAAAGTTCGCGAACTGGCGATTTTGGCATCGCTTATTTTGGAGATAAGGTCGTTTTTTCATCCTTCAGAAATAATAAAAATGCCATCTATAGCTGGAACGACCAACCGTATTTGGATCTCTATCAAGCCGACGTTTCCAAGGACAAAAGACTGGTCAATATCCAGCCTTTTTCCGACGAAATAAATACCAAAACACATGAAAGCAATGCCACCTTTTCCTATGATGGCCTCACCATGTATTTTTCCAGAACTAACGAAAACCGTGTGCCTATTGGCGAAGAAATGGTGGCGACCGTGAAGATATTTAAAGCAGAACTCATTAACAACGTCTGGTCAAATATTACCGAACTTCCGTTTAGCAGTGACCTCTACTCTACCCAACACCCGGTACTGAACAAAGATAACACCCGACTTTATTTTTCAAGTGATATGCCTGGCAGTTTAGGTTCTTTCGATATTTATTATGTTGATATTACTAAACATTTTGAAGGCTATGTAGAAGAAAGCTATGGCGAGCCAATAAACCTAGGCAGTACCATTAATACCATTCATAGAGAGCAGTTCCCTTTTGTAGGTCATGAAGGCACGCTTTATTTTTCGTCTGACGGACATCAAGGCTTGGGCGGATTGGATATTTTCCTGAGCAAAATTTATGATGGTGTGTATTCCAAACCTCTTAATCTAGGAGAAACCATCAATTCAGAAATGGACGATTTTGGATTCATCGTCGATGAAGACGACGACACCGGATACTTTTCATCCAACCGGACCGGATATGACAACTTATACGCCTTTACCCGTAAAGAAAACGAACGTCAATTTACCGTTGAAGGGCATGTTCTGGATAAAAACTCCAAGGCTCTACTCCCAGGAACTACCATCACCTTATATGACGAAAACGACTTTTTGGTAGGTCAGATGGTTGTAGGTGAAGACGCACAATACGTCTTCAATACCGAACCTAATAAAGTTTACAGCATTGAAGGGCATCGCGATTTCTATATTCCAACAACAGAGATTTTTGCCACCAATGATGATGGCAATATCACCTTTAATATTGAGCTTTCCATTGAATCTTATGATGATGCCGAAGACATAGTAGTAACCAAGGATGACGGCTATACCTATATTGAGTTGGAAAACATTTATTTTGATTATGGCAAGTGGGAGATTAAACCAGAAGCTGCAAACACTTTAAATGTTTTGGTCGATTTACTGAACAAATATCCACGTATGGAAATCCAGCTGGGTGCACATACCGACAATAGATCCTCTGATTTGTACAACCTTCATTTATCGCATCAACGCGCTGCCGCGACGCTTGAATATATGGTTGAAAACGGCATTGACAGAAAACGTCTCCGTTCCAGAGGTTATGGCGAACGTGTGCCACTAGTGGATTGTAAAGATAATTGTAGCGAAGTGGAACATTCGATTAACAGACGTTGTGAGTTCTTGATATTGAAATAGTGTAATGGATGACCGATAAAGGGGGACGCAGAAAAGAAGACTGAAGCAAGCCTGCCCGACCTTAGGATTTACAAAGTTGGGAGGACTGCACACAGCTAACTTCAACACCCTGATCTCAGCTCGCGACTTAAGGGCATACGTTGTAGGCTCATTCCGGATCAAACTTTCTCAGGGTATTACCGCAGTAGTCGCCTTTCAAATTTTAGCTATCCGGTCTGTGATGTGTCCATACACTATCCATACACTATCCATACACTATCCATGGAGTATCTACGGAGTGGTGTTGTACAGAAATAGCTATACAGATTATTGATTAAATCCTGTTATAGTTATACAAATAGATTAGTTTACCTCTTAACACACAGAATTGTTGGTGAAAAACACCAACTATGGCATGGATTTATTTTATGGTAGTTGTGTTATTTAACCATTGAGATAATTAAGATATTGGGCTTCTAACCCAATCCTTAAGGGCCCTTAACTTCTTAATGATGACCAGCTTATTGA
>JBARDR010000045.1:0-2444 GCA_049795335.1 Gelidibacter sp.
CCCAAACGACCGGAAACATAATGAGATTGACTACAGGGACAAATAGCAAAATGGTCCACCACCAAGGTCTGTTGATGATTTTCATCAAAATGACGGCGTTGTAAACGGGCACAAAAGCTTCCCAAGCTTGTCTGCCTGCTTTTACGTATAATTTCCATGTGCCAAGTCCGTGTACTACTTGTACCACGAAGAAGAATATAAACCACTGAGTAAATGTCATTTGATGTTTGTTTATTTTTTCGGTCTAAAATTCAGTATAAAACCCTGGACTTGTAACCTGTTTAACAAATATATTATAAATTGTAAATCGTAATTCTGATACTTTCAGTAAGTTAACCAATGTTTAACACATCTTTCATTGAAAACACACCCTTTTTTCCTGCAATCCATTCTGCTGCAATCACAGCGCCTAAGGCAAAGCCTTCACGGTTATGAGCGGTATGCCTAATTTCGATGGTGTCCACTGCAGAGGTATATGTCACATCATGGGTCCCAGGAACACTATCAATGCGTTTGGAATTAATATGCAACGCCTTTGGTTTTGCCGCATCAAGCGTCCAAGTTCCATATTTAGAGTTTTTAATGATGTCTTCTGCGAGAGTAATCGCAGTAACACTTGGCGAATCCAACTTTTGTGTGTGATGAATCTCTTCCATGCTGATGTTATATTCAGGGAGATTTGCCATCAATTTTGATAAGGTTCGGTTCAATTCAAAAAAGATATTGACGCCTAAACTAAAGTTGGAAGCATAAAGAAAGGTGCCGTCTTTTTCTTTGCACAAAGTTAGGACGTCATCGTAATGTTCTAACCAACCGGTAGTTCCTGAAATCACAGGAATGTTATGATTAAAGCAATTGGTGATATTGGCTACGGCAGCATCAGGCGTGCTAAAGTCAATGGCGACATCAATGTTGTCAAGACTATAGCTTTCACTGTCTTTATCAACCTTTAAGGTTATGTGATGGCCTCGGTTGAGAGCAATTTGTTCAATGGTTTTCCCCATTTTACCATAACCTAAAAGACCTATTTTCATGATTAAAATTTAAAGTTCAAAGTCACACCCAAATTGGTGGAGTTTTCCTGTTCGTTATATTTGAAATGCGGCTTTAGAGCCAAATTTTCATCTAAATTATATTGAAGTAAATGCGCATCCACGTTGGCATCAATGATATTGAGCGCATAGAGTCCAAAGGTAATCAATAGGGATAATTCTTTGTTACGCCGCAAGGTGTTTTGTGCGCGGATCAAACCATCACTCGAAACTTTTGGAGATGTGCCATCACCATAAAACTCATCATCGGTATGTCCTGCGAGTCTGCTTTTGTAAGCATTTCGATAGCGCTTATACACTTTATCATTGTCTAAATAGAAATACACTCCAGTCCCAAGAGCCGCATAAACGATTGGGATTTTCCAGTATTTCTTGTTGTAAGCTTGTCCCAAACCAGGTAAAACGGCCGAATAGAAAGCTGCTTTAGAAGGGGCTAAAATGTTCATCGGTTCCCTAACGAGGCTGTCAATAATAACTTCTTTGCCAATATTTGGCGCAATAGTATCTGTTTTGGTTTGTGAAAAGCCAAAAAAACAGACATAGAATAAAATAAAAGAGGTTATATAAAGACGTTTATTTGGCACTTTGAACGAGTTTTTTGATACGATTAAAATCTTCTTCAGAATGAAAAGGAATGCTAATCGTGCCCTTTCCGTTCTTACTCAGTTTAACGTTAATTTTTTGTCCAAAGTATTCTGAAAACTCTTTCACGCCATTTTCAATGAATTTTGGCAACTCTTCTTTTTCAGGAACTTTAGTTTCGCTCTTGTTGTGATAGTTTTTAACCAAGGCCTCAGTGTCTCTAACCGATAATTTATCAGTGAGAATTTTTTCGTAAATATCAAGCTGGCTGGATTGGTCTTCAATATTAATGATGGCACGGCCATGACCCATAGAAATGAATCCGTCGCGCATTCCTGTCTGAATGATAGGATCCAATTTTAAAAGACGCAGATAATTGGCGATTGTAGAACGTTTTTTACCCACGCGCTCGCTCATCTGTTCTTGCGTCAACTGAATTTCGTCAATCAAGCGTTGGTAAGAAAGTGCAATTTCAATAGGATCTAAATCCTGGCGTTGAATGTTTTCAACCAAAGCCATTTCCAAGGATTCCTGGTCATTGGCAATTCTGATATAAGCAGGAATAGTCGGTAATCCAAGAAGCTTGGAAGCTCTAAAACGACGTTCTCCAGACACCAATTGGTATTTGTTGAACTCAAGTTTTCTAACCGTTATGGGTTGAATTACGCCCAATTCCCGAATGGAAGACGCTAATTCCTTAAGTGTTTCTTCGTTAAAATTGGTTCGTGGTTGAAACGGATTGATCTCAATGGCCTCCAAGTCCAATTCGACAATACTCCCAATTACTTTATCGGCATTTTTATCCTGTAC
>JBARDR010000046.1:0-2474 GCA_049795335.1 Gelidibacter sp.
GGCCAGGGGTCCAAGTATTAGAAAGATCCAAATCTCATATTTTTTTATAAATGCATTCAAATTTATCTGATTTTGTGAAATTTAATTAATATTCATTGTAACAATAAAATTTTTGAGGCTTGGTAGGGACCTAACACAAATCAAATCGCATAAAGAATGGATTGGGTTTTATTCAAAAGATCATGCTTGTAAACCATATTTTTTTATGAAGATTTGGTATAATTATGGTTGACTTAATTAACTAAAGATTCTTTTATATTGAATATTTTCCCCATAACTGGTTTGTAGATTTTAAGCATCCAAGCTAGTTTTGGGTGATGGATTTTAGTGGATAAATAAAATTCATCCATAAAGAAATTCCAATTAAATGAGTTTACATGAGAGATTGCTACGGTAAGGTTAAAATCATGCATATAAGTTGTATGCCACCAGCCTGCGGGTATAAATAAGGTTTCTCCAGGTTTTATGGTAGTTTTTATAGACTTTGCATTCTTGAATAATGGAAATTTATTATAATCAGGATTTATGATATCAACTGGGCTGCGATGGTGATGTCTTTCATCTGGGTAAAAATAAGGGGTTTGGTCGGGTGAGTATAAGATGACATCTTTCTCACCTATTATTTGCGTAATTTGCGAATGTACTCCGAGCCAGTCAAAATGCACGGTTGGAAAGGAACATCCTTTTCCACCAAAAAATAATTCATGTTTATTAGTGTGTTTAGCGAAAAAACTACCTAACAGGCGACTGTTTAGTCTATTTGATTTGCCATAAAGTATTTCTGGTAAACCGCCAAAGTTATCAGGGAAATCATGACGAGCGTCGTATGTATTTGGATATGGAGCTTTATTTTCGGGTGTTGATGCTTTGCATAAATCAATTATTTCTGACAATGAATAGGTTTTTCCATCTATGGTTTTAGATAAGTGGTTGTAATTAGATTTCAAATATTCGGGTGTAAACTTTTCCGATGATGTCCATTCTGCTTTGTCACAAACAACAACTGGCAAGGACTTTTTTACATAATTATTGTAAAATTCTTTTTTTGATAGCCCAATGCATTTATCAATTTTGGTTATGTTCTTATAAGGTCCCATTTTATTTCTGATTAAATGATATGTATGAAATGTTTCAAGTCAAAATACAGATTTGAATCTTAATTAGTTATATTAAATTTTTGGGGTATTCTTATGAAATTAAACAATATTTAAAAGTGTATATCAAAAATCAGACAAATTGTTTATTTAGTCGACAAAAAACTTTTAGAAGTGTTTTTAATCATTTATTTTATTGATAATGAGCATGTATGAAAAAAAATCACTTTATATGCTGTGGAACTTGAAGCTCTTTTAGAGTCAATGATGCTGGTGTAGGTTTTATCTTCGAAAAATCAAATTAATTTGGAGTAATCTATTTGGAGATAAAAGCTAAACCTCATGGAGTAATAAAACCAATTCAAAAATAACGACTGAGATTAGTTTCTATAATTTATAAGCCTTAAAATGGTAGAAATAAGAACGTTCCATCTTCATAATATCGAAATAAGGTTGAAATTAACCGAGATATGCTGTGTTAAAGCCTCTAAATGGTGGTTTGTCATAACTAAACGTGTCATTAAAAAGTAATCCAGCTCCTTTTCCTTTTTCATTAAGTAAGTGGGAAGATTTTGAAGTGTAAGAATTTCTTAATTTTGGATATATGGCACAGAAGAAGGTTTGCTCAATAATGATGTCGAATGACATTTCTAAATCGAAAAAATTCTTTTGAATTAAATGTGCTGAAGGAAGGGACGCGCTGTTTAATGTTGCTTAATGCCGTTTTAGCAAGGTCTATAACATAGACATTTTTGAATCCATGATCATGAAGATATTTAGACTCATAAGAATTGCCACCACAAGGAATTAAAATCTTCAAATTAACTGGTAAAATAAGCTTTAAGAGGAGGGGAGATTTCGCCCAAATCCCAACCAGTGTCATCATTTTTATAACGATTGTCCCAAAATACCTCTGATAAATTCATTAATTGGAACTCTTAATGATATTTATAATATCTTTTTTTTGAAGCATACCAGATTGTCTCCAAACCTGTTTCCCGTTTTTAAATAGCAACATTGTAGGAACACCTCTAACTTGATATTTCGCAGCTAACGCTTGGTTTTTATCGACATCTATTTTTATAATAGATACACCATCTCCTAAACTATCTTTTACCTGTTTTAAAACTGGTGCCAGCATTTTACATGGGCCACACCATTCAGCAAAAAAATCTACTAAAACAGGTTTTTCTTGATTGATTAGTTCTGAAAATTTACTCATACTGGAATTATTTATCAAAAGTTACGCTCCAAATCTAGGTTTGTCTGAAACCCGTTTTATACTTGCATTATACACTTCGGACATATTATCCGTCAAAGGATAAGCTTTTTCATTGCAAAATTATAAATCGCCTAAGGTTCCATTTTAATGAATGGTCT
>JBARDR010000047.1:0-15437 GCA_049795335.1 Gelidibacter sp.
CAAAAGGGCTTGAAGACTTTAAACAGGTTAGAGCAAAGTATTTACTCTATAAATAGCCGTTAATTGACGAAATATTAGAGATGAATGTTAATGATTAATTGGGACTTTCTTAAATCTACTTCGGACACTTTAGCTTTCCATAGCTCCGCATTTCCCTCATCCTTTTTAAGCTGGTACGAGGTATAGTAGAGATAAGAAAGTAACGCTTGATTAGCGTCATTAATTTCAGAAGGTTTAAACTTTTTTAGCCTACTTAGAACTTTATTTGGTCTGTTTTGCAAGAGATATTTTGATAATCTTAACAGGCGACTCTTTTGCTCAAAAGTAGCCTTATTGGTTGCGCTATCTTCTAATAGAAATTTATCTGCTTCATCCAGATAGATTTCTGCTAGGTTTATAATATCAGGTCTCACCGTTTTATCAACCAAAATGGCATAATCCAAATATTTAGAGGCTAAACGATAAGCGGTACCAAAATCCTTCTGCAACAAATAATTTTTTAATTCTGCATTTAAGAAAGACGTATTCAAAGCATATTTGCTGACAAATTTTGATAAATTAAAATAAGCTTCTGGCGACATCGAAGTATTAACGATATTGCCATTAGCATCCATAATTTTAATATTGTCATCTTCAAATTGAGCTACATAATTACGACTTCTAGAATCTTTGATCTGATTATATAAATCGGCATAAAGGCTTTCATTGACCTTCACTGGAACAAAATAATCCCAAATAATCCCATTGATTTCATCATAATCAAACATGTTTGAAATTAATACATCCCTGCCATTTTCATCACTCATTATGACAGGATATGGTATGGCGGCGGCATCTTCCCAGATCATAAACAGGAATTTATTCTGAACTAATGCAATACGTTTGGCAGCATCGAAAGACGTCATATACTCTTGGGACATACAATAATTGGAAACTGCTAAAGTTAAGGCTACAAATAGAAGGAGTTTTTTCATGATAACAGGGCTATGTTTTTATACTGCAAGTCCCGAATACGACTTGTAGGATGAATATCTTTTTAATTTAAGATCAGTTTTTCGTTCAGTTCTTTTTTCTCAGCACTGAAGGTATTGTTTACCTTATGCTTATCTTTGCCGACTTCGCAATGCTTCTGATAAGCCTTGCAAAGTATAAAAATAATACATTTAAAACTTAAGATTTCCTTCTACACCTAAATTATAAAACAGATTGCAATGAACGACATTTTTGGAAAAGCGTTATTAGATTATTACAACGGAAATTATACCGAGAACATCATTACTTCCACCAATATTTCTGAAGATGATGAAATGCCACTCGACTACTTATTTAGAGATTATGAAGACATGTCTAAATTAGAACAAAAAGCATTGCAACTTGCCAAAGGAAGAGTGCTGGATGTTGGTTGCGGCGCTGGAATTCATTCGCTGTATTTGCAGAGCAAAGGTTTTGACGTGAAGGCTATTGATGTTTCTGAAGGAGCCATAGAAATCGCTCAAAAACTCGGAGTAAAAAACGCTGCCGTGCTTCCTGTTTTGGATGAAACCGAAAAATTTGATACCATTTTACTCATGATGAATGGTACCGGAATTTTTGAGGAACTTTCAAAAGCACCGCACTACTTAAAACATCTTAAATCTTTATTAAATCCAGGAGGTCAAATTTTGGCCGATTCTACGGATATCAAATATATGTATGAAGATGAAGATGGTGGCTATTGGATGGATTTGAATGCCAATTACTATGGTGAACTCGATTATATGTTGAGCTATAAAGGCGAAAGCGCGGCGCTTACCACCTGGCTTTATTTAGATTTTGACACCTTTGCGAAGGCATGCAAAAAGGCAGGACTGCAGTGTGAACTGGTGATGGAAGGCGAGCATTATGATTATTTGGCGCGGATATTTTAGTTGTTACACAGAGAATCGCAGAGAAATCACAGAGTCTCACAGAGCATATCAAAACTCTCTGTGAAACTCAGTTAACTCCATGAATCTCTGTGAAATAAAACTAAAGACAATAGTTACTGCTTCTCCCCACCCACAAAAGTCTTTTCCACTTTAATATTTGGAATATCACTAAGCCCAGTGGTCATAATATCTTTATCCAGAATAATGAAATCCGCAAATTTCCCTTTTTCAATGCTTCCTTTTTCGTCTTCTTCAAAATTGGAATAAGCTGCCCAAATCGTCATGCCTCTCAATGTTTCTTCACGTGTTAAAGCGTTTTCCATCTGGTAGCCATTCTTTGGCAAACCGCCCAAATCCTGACGTGCCACAGCCGCATAAAATGTCAAAAACGGACTCACTTCCTCCACAGGGAAATCAGTTCCTAACGCCACTTTTCCGTAGGCATCCAATAATTGCTTATAAGCATAGGCACCTTTAATACGTTCTGATCCCAAACGGACTTCAGCCCAATTCATATCAGAAGTTGCATGCGTTGGTTGAATGGATGGGATTATATTCTTGTAATATTCAAAATCTCCAGGTGATACGATTTGCGCATGCTCTATTCGCCAACGTTTATCTGATTTATCCTTCAATACTTTATCATAAGTCTGTAAAACAGCATGGTTGGCAGAATCTCCAATAGCATGGGTATTCATCTGAAAATCCGAGTTAGCGATACGTTGTGCAGCATCATTAAAAGTTTCCAAATCGGTAACCATCAATCCGTAATGCCCTGGTTTATCACTATAAGGCACTCTTAACATCGCTCCTCTTGACCCCAAAGCCCCGTCAGCATAAAATTTAAAACTACTAACATTTAACCGGTCTGTTTTACTAATACCTTTAGTTAAGTAATAATCAACATTGTCTTTCGATCCAGAGATCATGGCGTAAACACGAATCTTCAAATCTCCCGATTGCTGCAAACTATCAATAAGCTCAATAGACGCTCGTGATAAACCTGCATCATCCACAGTGGTCAAACCGTAGCCAAAGCAAACTTTTTGAGCATCCATAAGTGCATTTATCATTTCTTTTTGGGATGGTTGTGGCCAATGTGCCATGACCAAATCCTGTGCATTATCCACCAAAATACCGGTAAGTTGTCCGTTTTCAACAATTACTTCTCCTCCAGCGACTTTACTATTAATTGTGACTTTACCCAAATCGAGTGCGGCCTGATTCGCTAATAGCGCGTGTCCGTCAATTCTGGTTAAGGCGATCGGCGTGTCAGGATACAACTCGTCCAACATGGCCTTATTAGGAAACTCTTTTACTGCCCAATGATTTTGATCCCAACCGCGACCATTTATAAAATTAACGTTCTTTTCATTTTGAAAGTCGCTAATGCGTTGGATGATTTCTTCAAAGCTTTTAGTGCCGACCAAATCTACGGATTGTTGGTTCAATCCCAATCCTAGAAAATGGCAATGAGCATCAATAAAACCTGGCACAACGGTTTGTCCGTTGACATCAATTACATTTTTTGAAGTGTACTTATCTTGAATTTTTTTAGAGGTGCCTACTTCCATAAATTTTCCGTCCTTAATGGCAAAGGCTTCTGCTTTATCAAAATTGGAATTAACGGTATACACATTGGCATTGATAACGATGGAATCAACCTTTATTTTTTCGTTTTTACAGGAGAAAATAGTGGTTATAAGAAAGAAGACTAATAGTTTTTTCATTTAGTGTATGGTTTCAGTTAGAAATGATTGTGCAGTAAAAATAAGAAAAGCATCTGAGAATTAGATGCTATTTGAAATTTCAGAATTAATCGTGTTCTAATCAATTAAGAATTTGAGTAATCTGCTTTCAAAACTTACCGTTTACGTTTTCTATTTTTGACGTAATTTTCAATAGCTTCCTTTGTGGTAAGCCAGTTTCTACCTTCTTTATAGGCATCTATTTTACCAGTACGCGCCAAAAGACTTATATATTCTTGACCATACGGCAGATTTTCTTCCTCAACCAAATTAGATATTTCTGTATACTCCAAAGTGTTCCCTGGCAAAGCATTAAGATATATATTAAGGGTGCGTTCAATGGCTTGCGCCATCAGAAGCATCATCTTTCCGTAACGTCCATTGTTGGCATCATTGAGCGCATTATAATATTTTAAACGGTCATTGGTCAAAATAATGGCTGGAGGAAATCCTTTTTTCATCAATAGCAGATTCATGGCCAGACGTACTGTCCTACCATTACCATCAAAAAATGGATGAATCCAAACAAACCGATGATGGAAAATGGTGGCAAGCTCAATAATATTCAGCTTTAAAGGGTTCTCATCTACGAATGCTAAAAGATCATTCATCAAACCAGAAACTTTCATGGCATTTGGGGGCACAAAATTTACTCCCCCAACACGAACACCTCCATTGCGAAGCCTTCCTGCAAACTCTTCTTCTATAGAATTCAATACCAACTCATGCAAAGAAAGAATCTCATGTATAGAAAGAGTATCACAACTATCTACTAATTTATATAGAAGATTTATGGCACGCTCGTGGTTTTTTGCTTCAAAATGCTCTTTTAAAGATTTCCCTTTTAAGGTAATGCCATCTTGCAACACCATTTGAGTTTCTCTTAAACTTAAAGTGTTTCCCTCTATACTGTTGGAATTATAGGTCCACTCAACAGTCAGAGCTTCCCTTATTTTATTTAGAGCCATTGAAGGTAGAGGCCTGTGCTTTTTTAATTGCTCAAGCTTCATTTGAAGACGCTCAAAAAAGGGCATCATCTCCTCGCGATATGTTAAATCTAAATTTTTCACATGACCAAGACACTCCTTTAATCGGATAGTTACAAATATACATCTATCCGATATTAAAAATGATTGTAAATTATAAGAAACCATCTGAAATGAAAACTATTTGTTATTAATAATAGGACTCTTGAATGGAACGCAGATGAGGCTGATCGTTTCTGATAAAACTGGATTTTTTTCTGGATTTAAATCAGTGAAATTCTGCAGCATCCGTGTCATCAGTATTCTATTTTAGTCCTTTTATCAATTTAATCTAAATCGAACACAGATCACGCAGATTGATTATGATAAAATATGATTTTAATTGTTTTTTTTTAAATAGTCATTTTTAAACACAAAAAAAGCATCCAGGATGATGGATGCTTTTTTTGAATGTAAATTAAAATATAGTTAAATTCCAAGATCCCTACCTTCGCAGGGATTTGTTAGAAATCGAATTGATATGTCGCACCCGCCAAGAATTGAATGCCTTGAACTTGGGTATTTAACCAACGCTGATAATCTTGATTGGCGATATTGTTGACTTTGACGTAAAATGAAAGCTGATCATTATAACGATAACCAACATGTGCATTTGCATCAAAATAACTATCCAACGTCATTGTTTGTAGTATCGGTGTCACAAATTCATTAGTGCTGTCCTGAATAAATTGATCCTTACGTTCGCCTACATAAAACAAACCACCACCTGCAAACCAATTTTCATCAATTTGATAATCCAAAAACAATGACGCTTTTAGATCTGGAAGATTCCACGCCTCTGATTGTCTCTCATTATTGTAGGAGAAATATTCAGCCTTAGCACCTAATTTGAAATTTCTGTTTACATCAACACTTAATTCTCCTTTAAAGGAAATAGTTTTAACATCATCATAAACAATTCCGAAGGAGTTTCCATATTGATAATTTTCCGTAGCTCCTGCAAGACTAGAGTTTCCTCTAAATAAGGCTTTATCGCTTTCATTCATATAATGTCCACTCACACTATAACTAATACTATTAGACAACTTTCCCATTAAACCAAAAGAAGCCTCGTATTTTTTATCCGTAGGATTAATGATAAGCGTTGGAGAAACAAACGGATTTAGCTGTGCAAAATCATAATAAGAGTTTTGCTTTAAGCCGCCTTCCAGTCCACCAAAAGCAATCATCAATTCGTCGATAACTCGGTACGTAGCAGTGATATTTGGATAAATATATAAGTTGCTGTTACCACCTTCGGTGTTGTTCTTGTATACTAAATTCACACCTAAATTCAAGGTTAAATCATCTTGTGTCAATTGATAGCTCGGTGCAATACCAAAGCTAACATTTCCGTAGGTTAACCTATTATCAGTATAAAAATTTCTATCGAAAGAACCATTTATATAATCGATGGTCACTTCAGTTGAAATCAGTTCGTCCTGAATAGGCACATCCGCAGAGGCTTTCACAACAAATCGATTTTCTCCTGAGCCTTGATTGTCTCCAAACCTTCTAAATCGTGCACTTGCATCTTTAAAAAGATAATCTTCAAACTTTACTTTAGCGCCGACATTCCCACCATAAAACGTATGACTTCCGTTGAGCGTATCGGCAGTGGTCGCATCAAAATAAGGCTGTGGTAATCCGTACCAATTAAATTTCTGATATAAAGCACCGGCATCAACCGTCCAAGATAAATCTCGCAGTCGCTGGCTATAATTCACGTTGAGTTTGGTATCTATAAAATCATCATCCAATAATAGGTCTTTTATACCACCGCTTGAAGAATGGTGTGTTAAATAGCCTCCTACATTTTCTCCTCTACCCAACTCCTGGTTCAAGAAGACTTCCCCTAAAATAGTGGTGTAAGAGCCCACACCCAAAGAGGCATAATTATCATATAACTTAACGGCTTTGGCTTTGTTGACTGTGGCCGCCTTTCCCTTTGCTGGAGTGAAAGTCGAGGCTACGGGAATGGAAAAAATATTGTATTTAATCGCTTTTTTTGTGGTGGTTGTTTCATCATCCAAAGTTGGCTGTTCCTTTATTTTGAAGGCATCTGCAACCGTTGGCGTGTAAGCCTTTACAACGTTAACGACTTCAGTATCTAAAGTGTCTTTGGTGCGTTCTTGAGCAAAGGTTGCTGCTCCTGTCAGGACTGCGATGATAAAGATATAATTGATTTTTTTTAGCATTGTTTTGTTTGTTAAATTCCAATCCCAATCTGTCCTGCGGACATCTCTTACAAAAGGAGATAAAATAGGATTCTAATTAATTTTGATCTGCTTTGATTGATGAATTTGTTTTTGCTTCTTGCGCTTTGATAGTGCTCAATTGAGCTTGTGATTCCTGAACGACATCTTTAAATTCAGGAAAGTTTGAAATCACACTCTCCAAAATATAAGTAGCCTGAAAAGCATCCTTTAGAGCATAAAAGTTTTTAGCCATTAACACCAAACCTTTGGCGCTAAAATATTTATAACTTCCATAATCCTTCGCTAATTTTTGGGCTGTAGTGTTAGAAGCCTCATAATTCCCCTCCTTATTTTTAAAATAGGCGCTGTAATAAAGAGCCTCAGCGGCCAATGCACCCGTAGCTATTTTTTCAACCGTGGCATAAGCTGATTTTGCTTTAGCTTCATTCCCTGTTTTAATTGCGGAACGGGCAATGATAATTTGCGCGTCACTCTTCACTTTATTGTCCAGTTTTGAACTTGACAATACGTTTTCAGCATAACGTTCGGCATCACTATATTTTTCCTGCTGATAATACGCATTCATTAAATTGGATTGTGCGTAAATGATATTCTGCGGATAATCGGCTTCTGTTTCTAACTGTTTTAATAACGGAATCGCTTTATTCCATTGGGAAGCGTTCAGATACCTTTCTGAAAGTTTTACGATGGCTTGCTCAGTATATTCGCTTTTAGGTTTAGAAACCACAAACTCATAATGGGGTTGTGCATTTTCGGGCAAGGATTTCTTAGAATACAATTCCGCCAAATAAAAATGTGATTTTAAAGCATGAAGTCCATTTGGAAACTGAGCTAAATAACCATTGAATTGTTTGATAGCATTGTCGGTTTTATTTTCCATATATTGCTTTTCTGCTGCCAAATAGGTAGCATTATCCAAATCTGCATCTGAAACCTCAACATAATCTAAAGTTTTTACCCAAGCTGCATATTCAGCCACGCGCCCTGTGTCAATATAAATCAAACGTGCTGTAGCCACTGATTGTACGGCTTCTTCACTGTTCGGAAAGTTTTTAGCAACATCTTTAAACTTGCTCAAGGCTTTCTCATTCTGATTTGCGTTATAATAAATCAAACCTTGTCTCAAAATTGATTTTGAATGGAACACTGAATTCTTGTATTCCGCATTCAATCGGTCGTACATTGCGATAGCTTTATCATTTTGATTGGCTTTTACATACGAATTTGCCAATTCATACATCGCATCATCACGTAAAGACGATTTTGTGTATTTATTGATAAAATTGTTCAACTCTTGGATTTTCGTATTCCCCTGTCCAATATAACCGTAGCTCATCGCCTTTTGGAAATCAGCGTAATCAGGTTCAATTTGTTTAATCGCAATGGCTTTATCGTAAGCTCCTATGGCCTCTTTATAATCTGAAGACACAAAATACCCATCACCTAATCTCAAGTAAGCATCATTCAACCGTAATTTGTCTTGCGTTTGCTGATTGACAAAAGTTTTAAAGTGCTCGGTGGATTTTGTATAATTCTTCTGTTTGAAATAGGTATAGCCCAAATTATAATCGATGTTGGTCATTTCAGGTGTTTTTGCAGCTTCACTTTGCTGTTTAAATTGTCTAAAACCGATCAATGCCTCATCATAGTTTCCGAGTTCATAATCCGTTTCAGCCTTCCAAAAAGTCGCTCTGGCCGTAAACTTTGGATCACGTGGTTCCTTGATGGCTTTTTCAAATAAAGATCTTGCTTCCTTATAATTGCCTTCATTATAGACTTCGATGCCTCGGTAAAAAGCTACCTTTTGAAGCGCTACCTTATTTTCGAAACTGTTTTTACCTTCCAACAACCTTAAAGCCTCCTTGTAATTTTTTGAAGTGATATAGGAATCAATCAATAAGGTTTCAATTTCTGCTTTGTTAGAATTCTGCGGATATTTATCTAAATAACTGGTCAGAACCTGTGGCACAGACTGGTATGGATTCCCGATTTCATAACTGAGCTTTGCATAATTCAACCAAGCATCTTCCTGAATTCTAAGATCATAATCCATTTGAGAAGCATTTCTAAAGGCATTCAATGCTTCCTGCTTCTTGTCCAAATTCACATAGCTTTCACCTAAATGATAATAGGCATTTTGCGCGACACTATTGTTTCCACCCACAATTTTATTAAATTCTGAAATCGCTTTTTCAAAATCATTTTGTTTGTAATACGCATAGCCCAATTGATAATAATCGGTATTGCTCCATTTTCCTTTGACCCCGTTATAAGCCGTTAAATACGGAATGGCTTCTTTATACTTTTGGAGATTAAAATAACTTTCTCCGATGATTTTTGACAATTCAGATTTTTCACTGGCATTGCTTTTTTTCATTTGTGCCTGCGCAAGCTCAATGGCTTTTTCAAATTTGCCAAGTTTAAAGTTCAAATCTGCTTGATAATAAGACAGTTTCTCCTGATACTTTTCATTATCGCTTACCTGCTCAAAATATTCATTGGCACGATCATAATCGTCGCCTTCATAAGCCATAAATCCAATATAATATTTGGCCTGTGAACCATATTCCTTGGAGTTTACCACGCGGTTGAAGTATTTTTGCGCCTCAACTTGGTCATTAGTAGAATATAAACTGTAGCCATAATTGAAGGAGAACTTATCGCGCTCGGCCCTGTCCATGCTGCCTTCATCAACTTTATCATACCATTTTCGGGCATAGGAATATTTTCCGTTATCAAAATAATAATCGGCTACATCCAAAAAAGCACTATTGCGCTTGGTACTCGTTGGATATTTCTCAACAAAATCTTCAATAAGTGCGTCCGCATTTATTTGATTGAGTCGCACCGCACAGTTGGCGTAATAGTAAGTACAATCGGCCTCCAACTGTTGATTCTCTGTGGCGTCCTTTACTTTGTCAAACATGCTTTGCGCTGCCTGATATTGTTTATTATTGTATAAAGTCAATGCTTTTTGATAATCGACCAGTTCATTGGTATAAACTGCCGATTGTTGTGAGTAAGTGTGGCCTATAAGCAATAGGAAACCTACTAAAAGTGAGAGTTTTTTATTAATCATTCAGTCCGGTTTTTTTTTAGACGATCAAAGATACTTGAATCTTAAACCTATAACGAAGGAAAGATTATTTAATTATAAACGAAGTTATTAAAAGAATAATCTGCCTTACTCAGTCTTTAGTTCCCAGTTCCAAGGGCTATTAAATCAGATCTTTAGAAGTAAAAACAACAATTTCCCATCTTTCAGTTTTTAATTCCCCTGATTCCGTTGATTGACGCAGATTATTTCTGGTTTTCTTGGAAAACATCCATAACTGCCATATTCCAACTGAAGACTGAAAACTGCAGACTACCAATCAGACTGACTCATTTCCAAAACATTTGATAATTGCATATTAAAATAATACATTTACCACTCTTAAAAACTCACATACAAAAATGTCTCAAACTGTTTTAGAATTAAAGGATGTCTCCATATACCAAGGGGATAGCATGGTCTTGTCGGAAGTTAATGTAGAAATGAAAAAAGGCGATTTTGTTTATCTTATCGGAAAAACGGGAAGTGGAAAAAGCAGTTTTATGAAAACGCTTTATGGAGATTTGCAACTGACCCATGGTGAAGGTCATGTCGTAGATTTCGATTTGAAAACTTTAAAAGAGAAGGACATTCCGTTTTTAAGACGCAAGCTGGGTATTGTTTTCCAGGACTTTAAATTGTTACCTGATAGAACGGTGAACAGTAATTTAGAATTTGTTTTGAAAGCCACTGGTTGGAAGGATAAAAACGAAATCAAGGAGCGCATAGAAAACGTCCTCGATAAAGTCGCCATGAAAACCAAAGGCTTTAAGTTTCCACACGAACTTTCGGGTGGTGAGCAACAACGGATTGCTATTGCAAGAGCTTTATTGAATGATCCCGAACTTATTTTAGCCGATGAACCAACAGGAAATTTGGATCCGCAAACTAGTATTGAAGTCATGGAAGTTTTGCGCGACATCAATAAAAACGGGAATACCATTTTAATGGCAACCCACGATTATGCGCTTCTATTACGTTACCCAAGCAAAACCTTAAAATGTGATGAAAACAAGGTTTTTGAAGTGGTGCAGCGTAAAAGCAATTAATCCATATCACCTCTAAAGAAATCAACAAAAATCTTAATTTATTTAGAATTTATATTTTAAGGATTGATTTTAATAGATTCTTGGTTAATAAACATCAAACTGACACTTGTAAAACCCGGGCAACACCGCTGAAAATGCGCGGACTTATTAAGCAAAAACAGAGGATTCTGATGGAGCGTATCAGTCTATAAAAATCTTTTTAATCACTTTAAAACTTCATACTGAATCATTTATTAACTGCAATATTTTTAAAAATCAAAATACCATCCCATTAAAACTACCTTCAACCACTTTTCAATTTATCCTAAAGAATGGATTCAAGTTGTGGTTTTGTCTTTTAAAAACGTACTTTTAAGTTCTATAATTTTGATATGATTTCAGTTTTAATTCCAGTATACAACTCCAGTATTATCCCTTTAGTTGAAGAACTCCACAAACAACTTGAGGTCAGTAAAACCATCTATGAAATAATTGTGTGGGACGATGGGTCTTCTGAAAGTTTTAATCTTCAAAACAAGATTATCAACCATGTTCCTAACATTCATTACTTCAGATCAGAAAAAAATTGCGGACGAACAAAAACTAGGCAACTTCTATATCAGAAATCTGTTTTTAATTGGTTATTATATATCGATGCTGATGTCATTCCAAAATCTCAGGAATTTATTCAGAACTATTTAAACTTAACCTCCAAAGGCTATGATGCGGTTTACGGCGGTTATTCTTACGGTAATATTCCGCCTAAAGATTCTATGCTTTTACGATGGAAATATGGAAGAGCCAAAGAAGAAGTTGATGCAAATATCAGAAATCAAAAACCTTATAAAATTGTGGTTTCTGGTAATTTCATGATTAAAAGAAGCGTCTTTTCGTTAATCAATTCAAAGATTATGGGTTCTGGTTATGGGTTTGATATGTATTTTGGAGCCTTGCTTAAAGCAAATCAAATTAAGGTTTTTCACATCAATAATGAGGTTTATCATTTAGGTGTTGAGTCGAGCGCACAATTTCTATCAAAAACAAAAGAAGCAGTGAACACCTTGCTAAATCTTTATCAAAATGGAAAAATCACAACTCATGACAACAGCTTATTACATCTATTTATATCTTTAAAAAAGAGCAAACTATGTGGTCTATTTAGCACTATTTATAAAAAATCACATAAAAAAATGGAGCATAACTTATTGGGTAAAAATCCATCCATAGCACGGTTTCAGTTGTATAAAATTTCATATATGTGTTTCAAATACAAGAATCGCAACTCATAATGATACCTTTTTTTTCTATAATCATTCCGCTTTATAATAAGGAAAAACATATCAAAGCTACTATTGAAAGCGTCCTGGCACAAACTTTTCAAGACTTCGAAATCCTTGTGGTAAATGACGGGGCAACGGATAAAAGTAAAATAATTGTTGAAGGCATTAGAGATGATCGGATTCAAATTTTCAACATTGCCAACCAAGGCGTTTCTCATGCCCGGAATTATGGTATCAACAAATCGAACTCTGATTTAATTGTTTTATTGGATGCAGACGATTATTGGCTTCCATCGCATTTGGAGGATTTGAAATGGTTATACGAAACGTATTCAAAATGTGGACTATACGCAAAAGCCTACGCTAAGAAAGATAAAGAACGTATACATACTTCTCATTTCTTAAATCTTCCTTACAGTGGAAATTGGCACGGCATTTTAGATGATTATTTTGAAAATAGTCTTAGGAATTCTATAGCATGGACTTCTAGTGTCATGATTCCAAAATCCAGTTTTGAAAAGTTTGGTTTTTTTAATGAAAATTACACCTCTGGCGAAGATACCGATTTATGGATTCGGCTTGCATTACATGTTCCCGTAGCATTTTATAATAAAATCAGTGCTTATCATAATCTTCATACAGAAAACAAAGTCACAAATACACCTTTAAGTACTCGAAAACTTTTGGACCTGGATATTTATAATTCTGCAGCTCAATTAAATCCTAGTTTAAAAAAATATTTAGATCTCAATAGAATTTCGATAGCGCTTCAATATAAATTGGAAGGTCAAAATGAATTGGCAAAAGGACATATAAAGCATATTGCCAAGGGCAACTGTACTACTTTACAACGTCTTCTTTTAAATGCACCTAAACTTTTACTTCAATCTGCTTTGATTATCAAACGTTTATTATTCCAACTTCACGTCGATTTACGTTTGTTTAGATAATTTGAACGCATCGTAATCTCTAATATATTCATTTTCATCAAAGTCAGTAGATGCCAACACCAAGCAGATCGCTCCCGATGAAAAATTGTCGAGTTCTCGCCAAATACCTGTCGGAATCAGCAATCCTTTATCAGGTTTATTCAGCATGATGCGATATCTCGTAAATCCATCATCTAAAACCACGTCAAAACTGCCGCTAAGCGCAACTAAAAAAGACTGCTGCTCCAAATGAGCATGCCCACCACGATAGGCATCACTAGGAATATCATACAGATAATAAACACGTTTAATGGCAAAGGGTATACTGTCTTTTTCAATGACCGCTATATTTCCACGATGATCCTCGATTTTAGGAATATTGATAATATTTTTTATCATAGTTAGTCTATTTCTCCCGAGCGTTCTAAGGCTTTATAAGTAGCAATCCCACGGAATCCAAGTTTAAATTTAGCGCCTATTTCCTGAGTTTTTATATAATCATGTCGCCAAATAAACAAACAATACTTGACCAACCAAAAGTAAGCTAAAACACCCCGAAAGCGATAAGACTCGGCCGATTTGGCAAACACAATATTATCACTTCCCATGTGACGTCCAGAACTTTCCTCAAGATGCATTACAATTGTTTTGGAACAATGAAACATAGACAGACCTTTATCATACGCTCTTCTTAAAAAGACATATTCCTCCGAACCTTGAAAAGGACTTCCAAATCCAAAAAATGGACTGTAATATATATCATGTTGCAAATAAATGTTCCTTTTAAAACTAATTACCCACGTGTATATATTGCGCAAACTATTTTTAGTGTGCAACTCCACGCTTTCATACATGGCATAGGATTCTCGATGTTCATTTACCGCTTCAAACGAAATCATCGCCGCCTCCGGATGTTTCTGATAGGCCTCAACAATTACTTGACCCATATTACGCTCATATACAACATCGTCATCAGCCATTAAACACAGGTCTCCTGTAGCATTTTTTATTGCTAAATTCCTACTTTTGGGCACACCAAACTCAAAGCAATTGATGACTTTCAGATTTGGTATATCAGATACCAGCAAATCTTTGGCATTGGTTTGGTTTATAATCAAAAGATTATAAGTAGAATAATGTTCATGCGGAAACATCTGCTCCAAAAAGGAAAAATCCTTGCGGTACATTGTGGAAATTAATATTTCTAATACTAATGGCTTTAAAGCTTTCGACTGCATTGATTTTATTTATCTTGTAAATTTAAAAAGAAAAAATAATTAAACTTATTTATGTCTCAAAATCCACTGGTCACGGTCATTTGTATCTGTTATAATCATGAACAATATGTCGTTGAAGCTTTGAATTCAATACGGACACAAACCTATCGGCCCATCGAAATCATAATTGCTGATGATGCCAGTTCTGATCAATCTGTATCGCGAATCAAGACGTGGTTGCAAACATATCCAACCGCATTTATTGAACATCGCCATAATGTAGGTAATACAAAAACCTTTAACGAAGCTTTTGCATTATCAAAAGGCGAATATATTGTTGATTTTGCAGCAGATGATATTTTATTACCGAATTTTATAGAAGCCCAAGTGAAACAATTCCAAAATACCAAACTCCAAAATGTAGGTGTTGTATTTTCAAACATGGAGCACGTTGATGAAACCGGTTCTTATTTATATCATCTCTACCCTATTAATTCTGACGGTACGGCCATAAAAAAACCTCCTATAGGATTTATATATAAAAACCTGGTTCATAGTTATTTTTTGAGTGCAACCGCTATGATGATGACATCCAAAGTACTTAAAGAACTCGGCGGATATGATGAAGACTTAGCTTATGAAGATGTTGATTTCTGGTTTCGTTCATCTCGCAACTACGCTTACGACTATGTCGATAAAGTACTTATGCAAAAACGTGAAGTGCCAAACTCCTTAAGCAAAAACTTTAAACGTAGACCTGGTAAAACGCTTGCTTTATCCACTTGCAAAATTTGCTATAAAGCCTTTAGAATGAACCAAAATAAAGCAGAACATGATGCTTTAAAAAATAGGGTATGCTACGAATTAAGATTAGCCTTAAAAAACCGACAAACTGATGTCGCACTTCGATTCGCGATATTACTCTTGAACATTGAGCTCAAATTAATTTTTTAATCATCCTCATTTGATTGTGCTGCTGGTAAGCCTCTA
>JBARDR010000048.1:0-2088 GCA_049795335.1 Gelidibacter sp.
ACTGGTAACCTTTTAAAAACTCATATCATGGAAACACTTTTCAAATCCACAGCCCTTGACAGCTCCTTGCAAGAAAAACTACTGCAATTGACCAGGGAATTGCCCGTCGCACAAATCTACTACCATCCAGCCACAACTTCGGCATTTGCACAACTCGTTCTTGTTATGGCCGAATATAGCGATGTATCTAAGGTGGCCTCCCGCAAATGGGTGCGTCAAGCCCAAGAGCACTACAGTGTGCAGGTGAACGTGCTACGCTATTTTTTAATGATGCGGACCGATAGAATTGGAAACCCGTTCCTTGCCTATTACTGCCACAAAGGGGCTCTGATTTATAAAAACCCTGAAGCATCGGACGGTTTGGATATTAAATGGGAACGGTTTAAAAAACGGTACCATCATTACCGTGAAAGTTTTCATTCCACTCACGATTTCCTGCTTACACAAGGAAGTAATTTCGAATCGCTAAATGCCATAACAACTGTTTTTTTGATTTATCATTCCGCGTTTAAAAATCATATCACCTATTTGGAGATGCTGTATTTTGGGAACCATTTTTTCTCAGATAATCTGCACCAACGTATCCATAGACTTTCCTATGTAGTTCCTGGCTTAAAACGCTTGTTCGTGAAGAGTTCAGAGCGGACCTATTATTTGATATCACAATTTGAAAGTGCTGAAAAAGATGCTGAGAATTCAGAGAATTGCCATACAAATCCAGAGCTATTGGCGAACGTTCAAGCATTGGATGATCAATTATGCAATATGGTGGTAGACCGATTTATCGAGCTAAAAGACCTCTTGAAAAATCATCTCCCATCACAAACTATGCGTGTTGGCGATGCGTCTGCACCAACTTCCTCTGAATTGAACCAAATCGTCTCGCATCTCGTAAAGACCGTAGCTCCTGAAGAAGTTTATTGTTTTGGTACTAAAGACACTGCTACTGGTGTTCTGTTTTACCTTCTACTTATTGGTTCGGGTTTGGGGTCAAACACTCTCAATAGGTTGCAACAATCCATAGCAGACCGATACGAATGCGAGGTGGTGCTTATTGGCCATAGTCGCCTTTGGATTCAAGAGCATCTGTTCGTTCATCAACAATTCTTTCAAACTGTGATGCTTCCTGAAAAGCGAGTATATCCATCCGAAGGGCAATGGCCAGCACTCCATTGGAGTCATCCATATACCTGCTATTATCCCGACCTTGATTTTTATTTCATAGCTACCAAGGAAATAGTCGCCACTTACTTTATGCTGCGCAAACATAACGATGAATCTACAAGAGGGGTGTTGCCCATCTTGTTCAGTACCTGTGTCCTCAGAATCTTACGTACTTTGGTGTATAGTTCTACCGCATATCTACCCAATCAACTTTCGGCCTATAACCTGTGGCAGCTCTGCGTATACGCGAATGCGAGTCTGGCAAACGCAGAGTTTTTGTTTGAAAAGCTTGATAGTACAAAGTTCTACACCAAAGTGGATAAACATGCCCAATATGCGCATCGTAATTTTCATTACACCGAAACACAGATATTGGTTATGGATGAAATCTTGAATCATTTGTTCGACATCTTGAAACAGTCTGTAGAGGTAATCGATCTGGAGTGAATCGTCTCATAGAGAGTGCGAATTAAAGCGGAAGAAATGACCAAGTAACCGAAGCCCTACTAGAATACAAGCTCATCCAATTATTGGTAAGACTTTTTTATACCTTAGTTAAAATACAAGATGGTGATGCGTTTTTATCTAACTTAAAAGCGCAACTATAAAGCTTTAATAAATCCAGTTATTCCGATAAAGAATTTGTTGCCATTGTCAATGATCTCGCCAAAGCCAAGGTGTTGGAAAAAGCGAAAACCCTCTGTGATCGGTTTGGTTTTTCACGGGAAGATCAGAAATAGATAAGCTGTTTGCTTAAAACCCCTCTTTTAAAATCTTTAAAGAGCAGTTTGTTGGATCAGGCTTTCCTGCCTAGTCGGCAGGTGGGAAAGGGGGAGTTGGATTGGAAGAATGATACCATTTCCAAAGTTTTCACGCAATAATGTGATAATATCCTGATGATAAGGTTTGAGAGTTAGCAAAAGC
>JBARDR010000049.1:0-2700 GCA_049795335.1 Gelidibacter sp.
CCTCCAGCACTGATAGTATTAAAGCTGGTGGGCTGGAAGTTGCAGACTAACAAAAAGGCAATTTTTTACGGAAGCATCATTGGTCTATTGGGCGCTGGAGGGCAGATGATTCTTTTTCATGCCGTAACCATGGGCCCAACTTATTTGATTTTCCCCATAATATCACTTTCTCCAATGATAACAATCTTGCTTTCCTATCTATTTCTAAAAGAACGCACCGGATTACTGGGTTCCATTGGAATTGTTTTGGCTATTGTCGCGCTGCCTTTGTTCGATTATTCTAGCGGCGATACCGAAGGAGACTATGGATTGTTGTGGTTTGGATTTTCCATACTTATTTTATTTGCATGGGGCTTACAGGCTTATTTTATGAAACTCGCAAACAAGTCCATGGACGCAGAGAGTATTTTCTTTTATATGATGGTTATGGGCTTGATGTTGATTCCCATCGCTCTATGGATGACTGATTTTTCAGCTGACATCAATTTGGGTGCTGATGGACCATGGCTAGCTGCTGGAATCCAAATTCTAAATGCAATTGGAGCGTTGTGCCTTGTGTACGCCTTCAGATACGGTAAAGCAATGGTTGTTTCTCCTATGACGAATGCGGGAGGGCCATTAATAACCGCTTTAATCGCTATGTCCATATTAGGTTTTGTGCCTGACACATTTAAGATCATCGCAATTTCCTTAGCCATTATTGCCGCAGTATTATTGGCTTTTGATCCAGGGGATGAGGAAAAATCCAAAAATAAAGATCCAGAAAACCACGAGTAAAGGCTCGGTTTTTCTTTTCGAAACAAGCTTCCTTGAACAGCGAAAAGTCGTTTACGGAAGCTGGCGTGAATGGGTTAATTAAGGATCAGTATTGGAATTAAGAACAATTGCCTATAGGGCATTAAATTAAAAATTCCGACATAATAAGTGGATTTCAAAGTGCTCAAAAGTGATTTATATATTTAATAATCGTTAATGATCTCGATTTCAAATTAATCAATAATTACGATCATTATAATTGTTTTCTCAAAGATAAAAAACAAAAAAGCCATGCACTAAAGAGTTATGGAGGATAGATGATGTTGGCAAAATCAAGATGGCTGCACTTGCTTCTTCCAAAGTTTAAATAGCTAACGTTTTAATGAAAATGAGTTCAATGAGATTTTTAGGCGATAATGACCTTAATGCCTATTTCAATTAAATCTCTTTTGATTTTTTTGTCTATTTTATCATCCGTTACAATGATATCAATTTTATTTGGTGGGCATATGAATGCAAGACTTTTCCGAGAGAATTTACTCGAATCTGTAACCAATATCACCTCTTTTGCAATTTCGATCATGTGTTGGTTTAAAGATGCCTCTTCAATATTTGGAGTAAAGGCACCTTGAGCTACGTCAAAGCCATCTACCCCAATAAACACTTTGTCTACATAAAAGTTATCAAGACTTTTTTCGGCCAATGGTCCAATCAAAGAATGGGAATTCTTGCGTATGCTTCCCCCAGGAACAATTATATTAACATTATTAAATTGTAAAAGTTGATTTACAATGTTGATGGCGTTTGTTATGACGCTGATATTGTAATCCTTATTTAAGCTTTTTGCGACTTCTAAGGTTGTAGTGCCAGAATCAATGATTATAGTGTCGCCATCGCGCACTAATGTTGCCGCTACTTTTCCAATACTCACCTTTTCGGCGTAATAGAGTTTATTCTTATCGGTGATTTGATGGTCAGTGCCCACGGAATTTTCATATTTCATTGCACCACCACGAGATCTTATAAGTAGTTTCTTTGATTCGAACAAATCCAGATCTTTCCTAATGGTCACTTCGCTAACACTAAATTCTTGGCTGAGCTCCTGCACAAAGACTTGTCCGTTCTCATTAAGTAAATGTAGAATTTTCCTGCGTCGTTCAACAGTAGAACGTTTTTCCTTATTAGTTTTCATTTTGATAATATTATTTGACTCGTTTTGAAAACAAGCATATGTCCGTTCCAATCCATTGTGATGAAAGTATAGAATTAAAATGTAAATAACATTATTATTAATTAAATAAATACATTACGAAATGTAAAATAACTTTGTTATATTTGTAAAGAAACGTTTCGAAAGATATATTGTTTCTATTTTATATGGTCTTGATATATTTTATTCATTAAAAATTAAATCTATGAATACTTCGCAGCGTGATTATTCGTGAAGCATTGACCAAAAGTGGGAAGTTATGAATTAAATCTTTCTTTTATCCATGTTGGAAAATAAATACTAATTATCTAAATCCATTTAAATGAAAATGAATCAAACCTCTACACAAACGGGCAATAGGTTAATGTCAATTGATGCTTTAAGAGGTTTCGATATGCTTATGATAATTTTTGCAGATCGTTTTTTCAAATATCTACATGAGGCTTCACAAACGGAACTTTCTGGTTTCTTCGCAACTCAATTTGATCATCCCGAATGGTTTGGATTTCATTTTTATGATATCATTATGCCTCTTTTCTTATTCTTGGTTGGGGTTGTAATTCCATTTTCAATGGAAAGACGCGTTAAGGAAATGGATAAAAAAATAAAGCTTTACCCGCACTTAATCAAACGTTTTATAATTTTGTTTGTTTTGGGCTGGATAGTGCAAGGAAACCTGTTGCACCTAGATACTTATAAGTTTCAGATTTTCAGTAATACCCTACAGGCTATTG
>JBARDR010000050.1:0-3371 GCA_049795335.1 Gelidibacter sp.
AAAGAAGATGGACCAGATGGAAAATTTATTAGAGAGACAATTAACCGAACTGGTGCATTCATTATGGGAAAACGTATGTTTGAGGAAGGTGAAGCCAGTTGGCCAAATGACTTATATAAAGCTGACGTTTATGTATTGACTCACGAAATTCGAGAACCGTGGGTTCAAAAAGGAACGACAACTTTTTACTTCATAAATGAGGGAATAGAAAGTGCGTTGGATAAGGCAAGGAAATCAGCAAAAGGAAAAGACATAAGAATACAAGGCGGTGCAGACACTATTCAACAATTTCTAAATGCAGGACTTGTGGACGAATTTTTCATACACATTGCCCCCGTTTTTTTAGGAAGTGGTATCCGACTCTTTGAGGGTATTGATAAAAACAAATATGACATACAAATTGAAGAGGTGATACCGTCAGACTTGACAACTCATTTGAGATATAAACTGACGAAGAAATAGAAACAACGAACCGCTAGTTGAGTAGGCTTCGGCGGTCGTTGATCTTTTGGATGCGCTGCTCTAAAGTCATTGGAGTGGTTTTTGGGGTAGTCGTTGTCTCAATCTTTTACATGCTTTCTTCCTTACGACCAATTGGTATTTACCTTAATCTACTTCTCCGCTTACCTCACTTCCAATCTAACGACAGACAAGCTTGCGACTTACTCATGGTTCAAGGTGTTACCCCTGACCATGAGGAACTTGCATTCTATAGATTAATTATTTACCTTTCGGTAAATTATATGATGCTCTTGCTGAGCACATATTTTATTTAGACAATAAAACACTTACAATCCAAAAACCTAAAAAGAAAAGGGTTGAAAGGCAATCGGTAGATTTTAAAGATAGGGAAACCCAGAATAATTATTTCACTCCTGAAATTATTTTTGATTCACTTGATGTAAGTTATGGTATAATATTTACCTCAAACCCTTTTGAAAAGGAGTTTTCAATAAATGGTTCATTTACAGGAAACCTGTTTGCATCCATCAACAAAAAGGATATGGATATTTCCTTAGCCTTATATGAACTGATGCCTGATGGAAAGTATTTTTTCTTACTCGCTATGATGGCAGGGCAAGCTATTCCAAGGACAATTCAAAACGACAACTTTTGCAACCCAATAAAAAAGAGAACATTCCATTTGACAACACCAGATTTGTAAGCAAAAAAATAAGCCAAGGCAGTCGCCTTGTAATTTTGCTCAACATCAACAATCACCCGTTTGAAATTATCAACTATGGTTCAGGAAAACCCGTTTCAGACGAAACGATAGAAGATGCAGGCATGCCACTACAAATTAAATGGCATAATGAAAGCCATATTGAAATACCGATAAGGAAAAATTATACGAACTAAAAAAACACCAGCCACCAACAATGGCTATGAGCAATTGCGACGAAAGTGATAAAACAAAATTATAAAAAGAAAACAAAAGCTAATGCCAAACCGAAAAGTTAGGACTTATGACCCCAACTACTCATAGCAGAGACCGTTAGCGGCAAGCTGGCCAAAACCAAGACAAACAGTAATTAAAAAAAAATATGATGCAGACAGCAAATTCAACAAGAACAAAAAGTTCGGTCATTGGACTATGTTTTTCTCTTTTTCTAATACTATCTTTCCAATTGCACGCCCAATCCTATGATGGGCTTAACCATTTGGAAAACTACCGAATTAAAACATATTATAGTGTTGGTTCCAAAAAGCAAGCAGAAGAAATGGCTACGCGTTGCGACAGTGTAATCTCATTTTACAAGTCTCTTATCGACTTTGAACCTACGGTTACTTTATTGGTATTATCTCCATCTGACTGGAGTAAGTACACGAAGTTTCCTGTGTATGGAATGCCTCACTATAATGATGACCATACACTTATAGTTGCTTCCGATGACAATAATTTTTGGAAGAGCTTTCTCCCCCCGATAGACCAACTCCCAGTAGAACTTGGTCAGCAAATTTCAAAGACTTATTCGGATAAGAATGGGGAGTTGACAATGCGCGGCTTTTTTGACTTATTAGCTATTCACGAGTTAGGTCACGCATTCCATATCCAAGGAGGACTTACGATGCAGCGTAAATGGATGGGAGAGTTGTTTACCAACATCTTACTCCACACATATATTGCAGAAAAGGAACCTGAATTACTTGCCGCCCTAACAGTTTTTCCTAAAATGGTTGTGTCTTCAACGAATAAATCAGAATTGAAATTCACTACTCTAAATGATTTGGAGTCCAATTATGATTTAATCGGTCAACACTATCCTAATAACTACGGATGGTATCAGTGTCGTTGGCATATCGCGGCAGGAAATATTTATGACGAAGGCAAAATTGATGTTTTTAAAAATCTTTGGCAAGCACTAGTAACGCAGAAAAAGATTTTAGACGATTCATCATTTGCAACACTCTTATCTAATCAAGTACACCATAGCGTTGCGGATGTTCAATTAAAGTGGGATGATTAAGAAAACGGGGCAACAGCCAGCCGCTAACACACCCTAATAAAAATCGCTGATTTTCAGGTAAATCATATTTTATTTTCACGAAGAATAATTATCTTTCCGAAAGAACGCAGATCGTTTTGATCGCGACTTCTCCTAGCGCGAGACCGTTAGCGGTCATTGTAAACTGACAACCATCAAGACAAAAATGGAAAGAAAAAAGATTTTAAAAACTTGCAAAAATGAACATCAGTTTCGTAAAAGTTCTGAATCTCCGACCTGCCCTATTTGTGAAGAAGAACGAAAAACAAAAGACAATTTTCAGTCATTACTTGGGGCACCAGCGAGACGAGCATTGGAAAGAGAAGGAATCACAACCTTGGACAAACTGACTGTATATAGCGAAAAAGATATTTTGAATATGCACGGTATAGGAAAAAGCTCAATACCAAAATTAAATGAAGCACTTACAAAAGCAGGACTTTCATTCAAGGACTCCCAATCAACAAAGTAAAATAATACTTCATTGTAACAGACGGCTCCACTGACAAGATTTAAGACAAGTTAAAAATCAAACTATATGACAGAAGAGCAATTAATAAAAAAATTTCAACAAATCGAAGACAACTTCAACGTTGCAGTAATTTCTAACAGCATTGACGAAATTAAAAAATGTATCACAAGCGACTGGATTTTAGTTGACAGCCAAGGCGGAATTGTTCCACAAGAAGGTTTTCTCAAAGTTCTTGAACAAGGTTCTCTAACGCATTCGACAATGACAAAGGAAATTCTGAGAGTAAAAGTTTATGGTGATATTGCATTAATAACAGGACGTGGACAAAACACTGGAACTTGGCAAGGACAACCATTGGAAGCAGATGAATGGATTACTGATGTTTATAAGAAAGAAAATGACCAATGGTTATG
>JBARDR010000051.1:0-13572 GCA_049795335.1 Gelidibacter sp.
AACCAGGAAGGACGAATAGTCACCGGTGGAATTACAGATTTAGAGGGTAACTATTCCATAAAAGTACCTTCAGGCATCTATAAAGTTACTTTTGAATTTATAGGATTTAAAACAAAAACATTAACCAATCAAAATCTTATGAACGATATGACATTACCTACAATGTCATTAGCTGAAGACTCAGAAGCGCTTGATGAAATTGTTATTCGAGCTGAAACGACCGAAGTACAAATGAGGCTTGATAAGAAAATTTACAATATTGGTAAGGACTTGACAACTAGCGGCGCAACGGTTGGAGATGCTCTATCCAATGTACCATCAGTTAGTGTAGATGTTGAGGGCTCAATTTCATTAAGAGGTAATGAAAATGTACGAATCCTGATCAATGGAAAACCATCAGCCATTGCAGGATTCGGTTCCACAGATGCGCTTAGGGCGCTGCCAGCCGAAGCTATTGAGCGTGTTGAAGTTATCACATCGCCATCTGCGCGGTACGATGCTGAAGGAACGGCCGGAATCATAAATATCATATTGCGAAAAGAAAAAACATTAGGTCTCAATGGCTCCTTGCAAACCAATATTGGCTATCCTACAAGCAGTAGTGTGACCGGAAATATAAATCTCAGAACAAATAAATTCAATATTTTTAATACGACAAGTTACCGCTATAGAGAATCGCCAGGGAAGGCATTTTTTAATAATCAATATTTTTCTGGTAATGTAACCAATCCTCTAGTTATTGAAAACCGTGTTTTTGATCGTACGGATAAAAATTTCAACACCAATTTAGGGATGGAGTACTTTAGTTCAGATAAAACCTCAATCACGGGTACAGCGTTCTTTTCACAAGGAAGGGATACTGATGAAACTGTTAATAAAACTGATGAGATTGATAGGAACGACAACCTTGCCATCAATCGACTGAGGACTGAGAATGAAACTGAAGATGAAACCAATTATCAGATTTCATTAAATTATATCACGAAATTCAATGACGATGGACACCAACTTACCGCCGACTTGCAGTTTGGAAAGGAGAAGGAATCACAAACCTCTTTAATTGACGAGCGCAATACATTTCCGAATTTGCAGTTGCTTCCTTCAGAATTTATATCAACCGAAGGCACGCAGAACGAATATCTGGCACAAATAGATTATGTACTACCAATAGGAGAAAACGCACAGTTTGAAGCTGGATACCGCGGTAATTTTGAAAAAACAGTGACCGATTATGAGCTTACCGAACAAATGACCCAAGGTGGAAACTTTGTCCGTAATGATAGCCTGTCAAATATTTTCACATACGATGAAAATGTCCATGCAGTTTATACCCAATACGGAAACAAGTTTGGAAAATTCTCTTTCCTGGCTGGGTTAAGGTTTGAAAACACCCAACTAAAAGGACAGGTAGATGCTGAAAATATTGAAAATAAAGGTAATGACCAACTAGATATTAATTTCGATAAAAATTATGCAGGTCTTTTTCCAACGCTTAATTTAACCTATCAACTAAATGACCGTGAAGATGTCACATTGGGCTATAACAGACGAATCAACCGACCTCGTGGCCGGTATATCAACCCCTTCCCATCACGCTCAAGTGAAGCCAATATATTTCAAGGTAATCCGAACTTAAATCCAGCTTATGCCAGTGCATTTGATCTTGGATATTTAAACCGATGGAGTAAAGTGACTTTAACGACTTCTATATATTATCAACATGAAACTGATGCTTTTGAACGTGTACAGCAGGATACTGGAGAAGTGACACCCAACGGCATTCCGATTATCCGGACTATTCCCATTAACTTAAGCACTAATGACCGCTTCGGTTTTGAAGCTGGATTACTATATAACCCAGCAAAATGGTTACGTCTTAACGGAAGTTTCAACTTGTACAGATTTCAAACGGAGGGCATTTTTAATGGTGTGGATTATGGTGCTAAAAACCTAAGCTATTTTGCCCGTGGTAGTGCAAAAGTGACACTTCCCTCAAAAATTGACTGGCAAACGAATATGTTTTATCAAGGCCCAACCAATAATGCCCAAACAGAAGAACAGGGAATTTTATCTGTGGATTTAGCGTTTAGCAAAGATGTACTCAATAGCAATGGAACTATAGGTTTCACTGTTAGCGATTTATTCAATTCACGCAGGAGGTCGTCCCTCACATCAACGGACACCTTTATTAGCGAAAGTGAATTTCAATACCGTCAACGTTCTCTAAATCTATCGTTTACATACCGATTTAATCAAAAGAAACACGTTAAAGACCAAGGTAATCGGAATAACAATGATGATGAAGCAGAGTTTTAATATATAATTTGCGTATTTTTATTCGAAGAAAAAAACAGATAGAAGTTTGTATCACTTTAAAACGTTTTAAGAAGGGGTAATTCATCAGTAAGTAAAACACCACTAAGTTTATATCTTAAATTTTCAACAATCTATCAACAACCATAAAATTGATTTAATACATTATGACCTTATTATTAATATATCTTTTTATTGCGCTTTTCGTTTCGTTTGTGTGTTCTATAATGGAGGCCGTTTTACTATCCATCCCATTATCATATTTAAAGTCTAAGTCTGAATTGGGTAATAAAAATGCAGATGCCATGATTGGACTTAAAGAGGACATCGACAAACCATTATCTGCTATCCTTTCTCTAAATACCGTGGCACATACAGTCGGAGCCGCTGGAGTAGGCGCACAAGCAACAGTGGTTTTTGGCGAGGCCTATTTTGGTTTGGTTTCAGCTGTTTTAACCATTTTAATATTAGTATTGACAGAAATAATACCTAAAACCTTAGGAGCCAACTATAATAGGGATTTGATAGGAATAGCTTCTAAAACCATTCAAGGAATGATATTCATCATCTATCCTCTGGTATGGCTATCCTCTATCTTAACAAAAATGCTTTCAAGAGAAAAACCCCAATTAACGACCAGTAGAGAAGAAATTTCTGCATTGGCAAGTATTGGCACACAGGAAGGAGTTTTCGCCGATAAAGAAAATAAAATAATTCAGAACTTAATAAAGCTAAAAAGTTTAAGAATTAAAACGGTAATGACTCCCCGAATTGTAGTCGTAACAGCGAATGAGGAGATGGCATTGCAGGAATTTTTAAAAAACAAAGAATTTTTACACTTTTCGAGGATTCCAATTTACCAAGGCAACCGAGACAATATTAGAGGCTATATTTTTAGAGAATTGGTATTTGAAAAACTAGCGGAAGATCAGTTCAATTTAAAATTAAAAGATATTAAACGCGATATTGTCGTGTTTTCTAAAAACATAACCTTATTTGATGCCTGGGAAGAGTTACTTCAGAAAAAGGAACAAATTTCATTGATAATTGACGAATACGGCGGTATGGACGGTATTACGACGCTTGAGGATATCATAGAAACTTTACTTGGATTTGAAATTGTTGATGAAAAAGACCAGATTGAAGATATGCAACAATATGCCATAAAGAGGTGGCAAGAAAAACAGAAAAAATATGAACTTCTAAAAAATGAAGAATAATAAGCCAATACAGAATGAAGTAAAGATGACTAATTAAATGCATAAAACACAAGGAAATAGATGTTTTACTTGGTGAAAATCCAACCAAAGGGTAATCGCCTTCTTGCTTGCTTCTTTCAGATTTATAAAGGTATTGTCCAAAACCGATTATGATGTGTTGTTTTTATCTCGTCCATTATTAATATTAGAATTACATAGCTATTAGGAATATTTTAAAAATGAAAGTTTATTAACTGAATTGGCCATAACAATGCTTTGCCTGAACGGACCACTAGACAGAGACCACGCCTCTTCACTACATTATCATTAGCTTTATTCTATAATTTCGTAGTCAATGGACAGTTTTCGCAAAGCTCTTAAAGCAGAGCCTGAGTCTTTATCTTTTACCTCAATTGTTACAGGATCTCCTTCCAAAAGTATATCTGTAAGTTCATTAGATAAAGACTCACCAATATTTGATGAAATCTCTATAATACATTTGGCTATAGCTCTTCTATCTGGTCTCGGGGCATCGCAAGACAATAAGTTCAGTTTCATAAAATTCATTTATTTAAGCAAGATACTAAATTTGAAATGAGTTGAAATTCAATCCTAAATAAATGGGTTTATTTTATTTCTCAATGCGATAACAACATGGTCAGATGAAGAAGTCAAGCTGGGCAAGTTTTAATCGTATTTACAGGAAACATTGACAAGAAAGAAATGAAAACAACTGGAAATTGAATTCATATTTAATTTTTTTATATTTAGGTATTGTAGTTTATGGCTCTTCTTTAACCTCGTTAAATGCATAAAACATCATGTCTAAAAACACCATCACTGATCTCTTTTATTCTGGCACCAGTGGTTTGGTGCTCCCTTTTAACAAAACGCAATACCCAGCTGATTTCAAGGATAAAAGCCGATTGCAGTATTATTCCTCGCTATTTAAGAGTGTTGAGATTAACAGCGTGTTTTATAAACTTCCCAAAAAGGAAACGGTCACTAATTGGACAGAAAGCGTTCCCAAAGATTTCAGATTCACGTTTAAAGTTCCTAAAGTGATAACTCATGTACCCAAATTGGACTTTAAACTCAAGGATCTCACTGAATTTATAGACGTCGTTGAACATATTGGCGATAAAAAAGGCTGTTTACTGGCACAGTTTCCGCCGTCAATAACCATTGAGAAAATTGAGCAATTGAAAAATCTACTGGAAACATTGACACAAGTAGCACAACCCGATTCTTGGAAACTCGCCATCGAGTTTAGGAATTCCTCTTGGTACGAACCTAAGGTCCAGAAATTGCTTAGTAATTTTAATGCAACCATGGTTTTACATGATATGAAGAATTCCGCTACCGCGTGGGATGATGTAGATGCTGATTTTATTTACCTTAGGTTTCACGGTCCAGAGCCAAGATATCGCGGCAGTTATAACGATAAATTTTTAAAAGAACGTGCTGAATCAATATCGAAATGGATCCTTGAGAAAAAGACGGTTTATGCGTATTTTAACAACAGTCTGGGCGATGCATTTTTAAATCTGCAGACCCTTGACACTTATGTGCATTCAAAAAAACGCTTTGGAAATAATTTTCAGAAACCTTAGTAAAACCTCACATCAACCTACTTAAAACTTAATTGGTCATTTTTAATTTAAAACTGCTCAGTTTAGAAGTTAAACAAGGGATTTTTAAAGCACTATACCAAACTACAACGAATTTCAAACAGCCTGGTTGAACACGTTCTTGATTTCTATTATTATAAGTCAATCAAAGTAGCGATTGAGACAAGTTTCTCTGAATTTAAATTAAACCTTTGTAATTCAGATTATTGTCGCCATGCTATAAATTATGTTTTACGGTTAGATTTTTTAATCGAAGAATATCCTCAATTATCGTTGAGAAATATTAAATATATGAGATGAGTTCACTGCATATATTTAAAACTTATGTCTAATTTTAAAAAACCGTTATTATGTTAAGATTATTTTTTATTTGTATCGTTATTGCAATTATTGCAGGAATTTTTGGATTTGGTGGCATCTCATCAGCCGCGGCAGGCATAGCTAAAGTGATATTTTTCATTTTTATCGTTATCGCCATCATTGCCTTTTTACTATTTAAAAAGATTTTCTAATTCCTTCTGGCAAGTCTAATGCATTATTTAGTTCAGAAATTCATTTACGATAGTGCCTGAGGCAGTTTCCTGGTTTTTGATCATATTTGAAATCGTTTGGTATAAAGAAGGTCCATATTAAGAAAAAAAAACATGATCGCCTGAACAAAATATGGACTAAACATATCAAAAGCTAAATTTCAGGCACTAATGGCGGCAAAAGTTCTGTTAAGATCCAAATTTAAAGTTCAATACCATAATCCCCACCAAGGCATTATTAAATTGGCCACCCGGATTAATTATGTATTTCACATCTGCTTTTACATTGAGCCAATTTGATAAGCTCAATTTATAAAATATTTCTAGGTTGGTTTCATTTGGTTTAGGCACCTGTAATTCGGGACTTAATGACACATATTGCGTAGAAAAACCGATTACGTCCTCCTCACGCTTCGGAGAAAGACCGATCCAAACGATACCACCGCCATAATAGGCAAAAGCTGCGGTTAGGTTGGGATCAGCTAAGCCAAACTCCAAAAACATCCGTAGGCCTCTTTGATTTTTTGAGTCAGCAAAAGGTTGCCACAAGGTTTGGCTAACAATGGCGTAAATACCATTGGCACCTCGCCTACTTTCGTCCTTAAAACTAGAAAAAGCTCCCGTATGGTGCCATAGCCCCAATTTGAAATTTCCATCTTTTTTAAGGTAGTGCAAACGACTCCAACTTAAACCCATTTCACTTAAAAGCAAAACCCCGTTTGTTGTGGGTTGCATAGACAATGGATCGCCATAAAATTCGAGAAATCCTGCCTTTCGATTGGCATAATCCATAGCCAAATTGAGGTTGACCAATTTGTTGGGCGAATAGAAAACATTGATCCCCGGTGCCGCATCAGGGAAGGTTGGAAACACGAAAAACGTTGGTGTAACCTGGGTTGAACTATTGATAAATTCGAGTCCGTTGTCAATAAGGCTAAATTCAGAATTTGCGTCTATTTTTCCAATTTTTATGCGCAGCTTGGAATTAAACAGCGTTTGCTGATACCAGAACTCGAAGATTTGCACAAAGGGAAATGAATTATGTTTATCAAACACCTGAAAATCGCCAATTAACTTTTTCGTCGGATTATCCCCGGCGTGATACTCAAGATCGGCATAAAAAGTAGCATTCTGTACTACGATTAATTTTTGCAAATCGACATTTATGTTTGCATCAAAAGTAGTTGCATAAGCCGTTCCTGTTTTAATCCCACCATCAAAATTATTATAGCCTTCCAAGGCTCCGCTAATGCCAAAGGAGATGCCTTTAGTGTTTAATTTAGAAAACACATTTTTTTGTTGAGATGCATCCTGACCTTTAGAAGTGTTACAGAACCCCATTACAATGAAGACAGCGCAATATTTAAAAACAGACATGTATTTTAATTGCCGCATTTTCATGAAATTAAAATTAGGAATGAGAACGATGGTTTAGTTTCCTTGTATTTCAGAATTATTTAAAAGATAACTAGTCCTTCATTTCAAAATTTTGATTGGAAAAGATGTGTTTATCAGGCACTTGTATTTGTATGAATTCGTGTTTGGTATCTCGATGACAATTCATGCAGGTATTTGTAAGAAGATTAAAGCTAGATTTGAATTTTAAAAAATCCTGTTTTTGTATAGCTATGGCCACGCTGTCTAATGCCGGTAGCAACATGGGGATCAATTCACTTTCTGGACGGTCGGTTATATATTTTTGAATCGCTTCCAAATTTTCCTTGATTTCGTTGATTTCAAAATCTGCCGACTTCCAGTTTCCATTTACGCCCGCAAACCATAACTTAGAATGATGCACTTGAATGTTGGCCATAAATTCTCCAAATCCTGGCTTGTAAGTTTGAGATAATTCAATTTTTAGGCTGTCAATTTGATTCTGCAATTCCTTTGCATGATCCTTGACTTTGGATTGACAATTAAAGAGCGTAAAGATAATACCGAGAAGAAGACTGTTTTTCATGTTGCGCTCATCTTTAGCAACATACAAAAGTAAACAATGAAAAACCAAATCAATACTCTAATTATGATAACCTTTCTTTTAGCGAAACAATTCATTTCAAACCGTTGTTGGTTTTCTGTAGAAAGGTCTTTCATGTTCCCGCTGAGCATAGCAATTCTAAATCCTTGGAATAGCGGGTTTTCACCTATAGAATGCGAGTGTTTTCATTCCTTCTTTTTATTGTTTATCCGATAGTAAATATCAGGTTCCTCTGAATTTTTGAAGATTGACTTTTTTGAATACAAAAAATAAATAAACCTAAATGATAGTTTCTGAAATTTTTCAATGCTTGAACCCTTATACTTCCTCAAACCAACTTGTACCCTCGAGATAATATATTTACCTTTCGGAAGAATAAAAGAGGCACTTAATGAATCAAAAAAACCTTTGCTAACTATGGATTGGCAAGGACCTCTTGATAAATTTAGCGAATCTTATTGACACATTTTTACTGCTGAATTCGTGACTATTAAGACACATTACACCTCATACAAAAATGATTTTGGAAATTTAAAAAGCCAATGAACAACGAACAAACGGCTATAAGAACCACTTACTTCAGTATTATTGGAAATACTGCTTTAGCCTTAATAAAAGGTTTGGCTGGATTCTTCGGTAATTCTTATGCCCTCATTGCCGATGCCATTGAATCGACAACGGATATTTTTGCCTCAATATTAGTGTTATTAGGTTTTAAATATGCCAAACGGCCGGCCGATGAAAACCATCCGTATGGACACGGAAAGATTGAACCACTCATCACGTTTGCCGTGGCCGCTTTTCTTGTGGTTTCTGCCACAGTAATTGCCTATACCAGTATTCAAAATATTCAAACCCCTCACGAAACTCCAGAATCCTGGACTTTGATTGTATTAGGTCTCATCATTATTTGGAAAGAAATCTCATTTCAAATTGTTATCAAGAAAAGTAAACAAACCATGAGTTCTTCACTTAAGGCAGATGCTTGGCACCATCGCAGTGATGCCATAACTTCGGTCATGGCTTTCATTGGAATTTCCATCGCCGTGATCTTCGGGAAAGGATATGAAAACGCCGATGATTGGGCTGCCCTTTTTGCTTCGGCCTTTATCCTCTTCAACAGCTACTTAATTTTAAGACCCGCTTTAGGAAAGGTTATGGACGAACAACTTTATGATGACTTGATCATAGAAATCAGAGCAAAATCAATGGAGGTTAATGGTGTTTTAGGGACGGAGAAATGTTTTATCCGAAAAGCGGGCATGAAGTTCAATGTGGATTTACACGCCATCGTTAATGGCGAAATTTCGGTAACCGCCGGGCATGATATTTCACATAAATTAAAAGATTATCTACGTCAGGAAATACCAAATTTAGGACATGTGCTCATTCATATCGAACCGAAGGAATAATGTCAGTACGCAAAACCGAAAAACTTCACTGATCAATATTTCAACATTGAAACAACCCATGACTAAATGTAATTAATTTTGACCGTCGTCAGTATTTGAACCACCGCTATGAATAAAGTAAAACTATTGATTCTTCTGATTTTAGGAACTTCAACCGCTTTTTGTCAAAACACAAAACTGGACTCTTTACAACCCAACAAACAGCTCCAATTTAAATATGAGTCTTTAATTGTTCCCACCGTCCTGATTGGGTATGGCATTATAGGTCTCGAAAGTCATACTCTGCAATTGATAAACACACAAACCAGGGACGAAATAACGGAAAGCATTGACAATAAAATAACAATCGACGACTTTTCTCAGTACGCTCCATTTCTATCCGTATACGGTTTAAATGCCCTAGGTATTAAAGGGAAAAATAATTTTAAGGACAGAACCATCATTTTAGGCACTGCTTATCTCATTATGGGTGGTACTGTAAATATCTTAAAAAAAACTGGCAATGTTGAACGACCCGACGGCTCTTCCACCAACTCCTTCCCTTCTGGCCACACCGCAACCGCTTTTATGGGTGCTGAATTTTTATACCAAGAATACAAAGATGTTTCCATTTGGTATGGCATTTCAGGATATGTAGTAGCCACAGGAACCGGACTTTTTAGAATATATAATAATAGGCATTGGTTAAATGATGTGGCCGCAGGAGCTGGAATGGGAATTTTAAGTACAAAAATTGCTTCTTGGATTCATCCACTTATTAAGAATGCACTATTTAAAGCCCACGAAAACACCAACGGCATTGTGATGCCTTTTTATAATGGAAGAGAATATGGCTTGGGAATGGCAGTGTCTTTCTAAAACATCTCATTAAAGGCCAATTTATATAGCTTACTTCTATCAGAATTTATACTTAAAACCTAATAGATAATCACCTTCATTGGAACCAAAAGTGAGTTCCATATGTTCTTGCTGATAGTCGGTGGTAAAAAGCAAAGTACTTCCTATCCCAACCACTGCGCCGGCCAAAACATCCCAACCATCATGTCTTTGGGCATCGAGCCTGCTAAAAGCCGTAAATCCCGCGATGGCATACGTAGGAATACTATATTTAAATCCGTAGCGCTTGTGAATAAATGAAGCACCCTGAAAGGTTGTGGAGCTATGGCCCGATGGAAAAGCGTAATCTCCATGATCATGAGGTCGTGGTTTATTGATGGACACTTTCAATCCATAAGTAAGAGCTCCGCTCAGTAAAAACCCCTTAGTAAATTGCCAGGTCCCCTGCCTATCTTCCTTAAGTAAGGTAACCGTAAATGCAGCGACAGGAACCACAATAAGTCCAAGATCTCCAGCAGTTTCTATACCAGACTTTTGAGCGTTAATCGTATAACAATTGAATACTAAAAAGACCGTCGTAAGTGGTATAAAGAATAATTGCTTGAGCATAACTTTCGTTAATAAAGTGATTTTTCGTTAAAGCATTTCTCCTGCGCTATAATCGCCATTCTATTATTTTAATCAAATATAGAATTGAAATCTTAAGAAAACCTAAAACCTCTTAAATCCTCATTATGAATATCATACCAACACATTTAGGGAATCTCTTTTAACAGAAACGGTAAGTTCTGAGTCCATCCTCCCCACTGATTCGCCATCAATTTGTGCATCAAACGACTCCCCCTTTTTGCGGATAAGGGTCAATGCATTGGTTTGATAGTAGGTTACTTCTTTGAGCAGATGTGGTTTCCTTATAAGCATACAAATTCCAAAAAAGAGCATTTTAAATCTACTGATTTTCGGGATGATCATCACATCCAACAAGCCATCTTTTAAAGAAGCTTTTGGCGTAAGACTCATGTGATAGCCCATGACATTCGAATTTGATATAAAAATCATGAATGGATTTACAAGATCCAATCCGCCATCAATTGAAATGATGATTTGTTCTCTTTTTGAAAATTCTAGAAATGACTTCAAGACTGCTTTTAAATAGCATAAGATGGTTCTTTTTTGAAAAGCCTCGTAGTTTTTGATAACGTTTGCCGTGAATCCAAAACCCGAATTACTAAAAAAACACTGCTGATTGACATAGCCTGAATCTATTTTAGTGCTTTGATTATTTTTAATAATATTTAAGGCTTTTTTTATGTTTTTAGGAATTCCCAAATTGGTCGCCAGGCCATTTCCCGAACCAATGGGCACAATTCCTAAAGATATTGACGTACCAACCAAGGTAGCGGCTACTTCATTTATGGTGCCGTCGCCACCACAGGCCACAATAATATGGGCTTGCTGTTTGATGGATGCTTTAGTCAGATCGATCGCGTGTCCTTTGAAGTCAGAATACTTGGTGGTAATCGTGTATTTAACCGCCTCAAAATAGTCCAGAAGCAAGGCTTCAGAAAAACAGCTTCGTCCAGAACCCGCAATTGGATTAACTATAAAATGAATGTGCAACACCTTATTTGTTCTTAATTTTTAAACCCTCATTTCTGTAAAGCTCATCGGCAACTTGATAAAATGAGATGCTTTTCTTTTCAAAAGCTTCATCTACTGGCGCTGGCGTCAAACTATTGTCCAATGGGTTCCATGAATAGAAATTGGCATTGGCTTGTTCATCCAATATCAACACTTTATTATTCTTTAAATAGCCTAATTTTCTATAGTTTCCTATAAAAGCCCTTTCATCCTGTGGTTTCATCTTTAGGATGTCGCGACCAAATAAATTCAATTCATAATCCCAATTAAGTGCTGCAAATAATGTAGGGAAAACATCAATTTGAGAAGCGAGTGTATTGACTTTTTGAGGAGTTTGATTTGGCAAATTACATATAAATGCAGGGATATGGTAATTTTTGACATCCAATTCCCAACGGCCAGCGCTATTGGCACAATGGTCGCTCATAATGACAAAAACAGTATTTTTATACCATGGCTTTTCCTTCGCTTGTTTAAGAAATTCGCCAATGGCATAATCGGTATATTTTACAGCACCGTTTCTGCCGGTACCTGAAGGAATGTCAATTTTGCCTTCTGGATAGGTATAAGGCTTATGATTTGAGGTGGTCATTACAAAATCAAAAAATGGTTGTCCGGTTGTATGCGCCTTGTCGGCTTCTTTCAAGACTTTGTTATAAATGTCCATATCACAAACGCCCCAGGCATTTTCAAAGGTGACTTCGCTATTCTCAATGTTGGTGCGTTTCGTTTTGATACTGGCATCCATTAAAAAACCGCGTCCTCTATCCACAATGTTGAAGCCATTACCTCCAAAATAGGTGTTCATATTATCAAAGTAACCGTCGCCACCATAAAAGAAATTGCGCTCATAACCTTGTTGTTTAAAAACTTCGCCAATAGTAAACAGGCCTTGGTTGTTGTCGCGCTTCACAATACTGCGTCCAGGAGTTGGCGGAATGGATAAGGTAATCGCTTCCATACCTCGCACGGTACGCGTTCCTGTGGCATACAGGTTTTCAAAAAACAAACTGTGATTTGCTATGGAATCAAGTGTTGGCGTAATATTATCTTCGTTTCCGAATACCTTTAAAAAGTCGCCACTCAAACTTTCAATACAAATAAATATGACGTTAGGTTTTATCGGTTTTAAAATGCTGTCAGAATTGATTATCGTTCTGTAAATAGCATCTTCATTCGGGTTGACAAACGTGGTTTTGGAGTCTAACAAACTTGCTTTAACCGTTTGAAAAGCTTCTTCCTTTGGAATGGTTTTATAAAATTCGTTATAAGGCAATTCATTGTTTCTGAAAGCTGAGAAAAATGAGTAAATCCCTGCTTTAGCCAATTCATTATTGTTACTGTTTTCAGAAAAATCAGCTTGCTTATTGGAGATAAACAACACACTTACGGCCACTATAATTATCCAAGGAATCGAAGCGATGGCCTTAGGTCTAAACGTCGTTTCACTTTTAAATGTCCTGGTAAAATAACCTAGCTTATAGATGATAAGGATGCTTGTAAGCACCAATAAAACCATTCCTGAAATAAGTATAGGCAATGGATAGGACTCATTGATATTTTTCACAACCTCATAGGTGTAAACCAAATAATAAACCGCAATAAAATTAAAGCGTCTTTCAAATTCATCCCAAAAGGTAAATTCTCCAAAAAACGAAAAGAACAAGATCAGTACGCCAATTGAAAAGGCAAAATAAGTAGTAATTCTATCCAACAGATTACCGTAAAATCGCTTTGGAAAAAGCAAGAGGTAAATGAGATAAGGAATCGTAAAAAACGAAATGGTAGCCACATCAAATAGAAATCCTATTAAGAATGTATTTACCAACAAAAAAAAACCTTTATCAACTTCTGAAAAATTCCAGATAAGAAAACTCAGCCGCACTATGAATGATAAAATTAAGAACAGGCTTATGAACGCTTTCAATAAAGAAAAGCGAGAAGGAAACAATTTAGATAACATTAAAAAACACTGATTAGGATTAATTAGGGTCAAAAGTAATTTGCAAATCTAAAGGAAAATTAAAGCGC
>JBARDR010000052.1:0-5766 GCA_049795335.1 Gelidibacter sp.
ATGTAATGTTAGTATAAGCGCAAAAGTACGAATAACCCTCAAACCAATTCATAATTGACACTCCTAATAGTAACTTTTCAGCAAAAATGGCCGCTTAAAATAGCACTGATAAAAAATCGCTATTTACTATGCGTGCATAATAAGTTTTTGTATATTTGGAATCCTTATGAATTACAATGAAAGATAAAACCATTGATTATGTCCTTAGAACCACCTGGTTAGCGGTTACTAAAATGTACAACGAAGAAGCTTCCAAGTTTGACAGCACCATGGCGACAGGTTTCGCATTATTGAGTATTGATCCTGAAAAAGGCACGCCTTCCACCTCTATGGGACCTAAAATGGGCATGGAAGCCACGAGCTTATCGAGAACTCTAAAAATGATGGAAGCCCGAGGATTGATTGAACGTCGACCAAATCCGGAAGACGGACGAGGCGTTTTGATTTTTCTAACCGATTTTGGAAAGAAAAAACGTGCTTATTCTAAAGAAAAAGTACTGACTTTTAATGACGCCATTCGTAAAAACGTTACAGAAGAACAACTGAAGGGTTTTTATGAAGTTGCTGAAAAGATCAATAATATGATTTCGAACAAAAATATATATAATCAAAAAGAAAATAGTTTATAATTATATGAGCAAACGTAGAATAAAAAAAGTAGCCATTATAGGCTCTGGAATTATGGGAAGCGGTATTGCATGTCATTTTGCCAATATTGGCGTTGACGTATTACTTCTTGATATTATTCCAAGAGAATTGAATGATGCTGAAAAAGCTAAAGGATTGACTTTAGATGACAAAGCCGTTAGAAACAGAATTGTCAATGACTCATTGATTACCTCTCTGAAATCAAGGCCCTCTCCTATTTACGACCAGTCATTTGCAAGCAGAATTACTACTGGTAATCTTGAAGATGATATTGCAAAGGTAAAAGATGTGGATTGGATTATGGAAGTTGTGGTGGAACGCTTGGACATTAAAAAACAGGTATTTGAAAAACTTGAAAAATACAGAACGCCTGGGACGCTGATTACATCGAACACTTCAGGAATTCCTATTCATTTTATGAGCGAAGGCCGAAGTGAAGATTTTCAGAAGCATTTCTGCGGCACGCACTTTTTTAACCCGGCGCGTTACTTAAAATTATTTGAAATCATTCCTGGACCTAAAACGTCTCAAGATGTTTTAGATTTCTTGAATAATTACGGCGAAAAATTCTTAGGAAAAACATCTGTTATTGCTAAGGATACGCCTGCATTTATAGGAAACCGCATCGGGATTTTTGGTATTCAAAGCCTCTTCCATCAAGTGAAGGAAATGGATTTAACGGTTGAAGAAGTTGATAAATTGACGGGGCCTGTGATTGGTCGTCCTAAATCGGCAACTTTTAGAACGGTTGACGTAGTTGGTTTGGACACCTTGGTTCATGTAGCCAACGGTATTTATGAAAACTGCCCTGATGATGAAGCGCACGAGCTTTTTAAACTTCCTGATTTCATCAACACGATGGTAGAAAATAAATGGTTAGGAAGTAAAACCGGCCAAGGTTTCTATAAAAAAGAAGGCAGCGACATCAGAACCTTAGATTTAAATACACTTCAATATAGAGATAAAAAATCGGCGCGTTTTGCCACTTTAGAATTGACAAAAACGGTAGATAAAGTGATCGATCGCTTTCCGATTTTAGTCTCAGGAAAAGATAAAGCAGGAGAATTCTATAGAAAGAATTTTGCAGCCATGTTTGCATATGTAGCTAACAGAATTCCAGAAATTACTGATGATCTCTACAAAATAGATGATGCCATGAAAGCTGGTTTTGGCTGGGAACATGGGCCTTTCCAAATTTGGGATGCCGTTGGAGTTGAAAAAGGAATTTCATTGATGAAGGCCGAAGGCTTAGAGCCTGCTGCGTGGGTTAAAGAGATGTTAGAATCTGGAAGCAAATCCTTCTATACGATAAAAGATGGCAATACCTTCTTTTATGACATTCCATCTAAAAAACAAGAAAAAGTACCAGGACAGGATGCCTTTATCATTTTGGACAACATCCGAAAATCAAAAGAAGTTTTCAAAAACTCAGGTGTTGTTATTGAAGATCTGGGAGATGGCATTTTAAACTGCGAATTCCAATCTAAAATGAATACCATTGGTGGCGATGTGCTTGCGGGTTTAAACAAAGCGATCGATTTAGCCGAAAAAGATTTCGCAGGATTGGTCATTGGTAATCAAGCCGCGAACTTCTCTGTAGGAGCTAATATCGGCATGATTTTCATGATGGCTGCCGAACAAGAATATGATGAGCTTAATATGGCCATCAAATATTTCCAAGATACAATGATGCGTATGCGTTATTCGGCAATCCCAACAGTTGCTGCTCCTCACGGAATGGCGCTTGGGGGTGGTTGCGAATTGTCCATGCACGCTGATAAAGTGGTTGCTGCTGCAGAAACATACATCGGACTTGTAGAATTTGGCGTTGGTGTAATTCCTGGCGGTGGCGGATCCAAAGAAATGGCGCTTCGAGCTCAAGACCTCTTTAGAAAAGGCGACGTGGAACTCAACATTCTTCAAGAATACTTTTTAACGGTGGCTATGGCTAAAGTGTCTACTTCTGCTTATGAAGCTTTTGATTTGGGTATTATTCAAAAAGGAAAAGACGTGGTTGTGGTCAATAAAGACCGACAATTAGCTACGGCAAAAGCGCACGCTCAATTGATGGCTGATGCTGGTTATACACAACCTGTGAAACGCACCGACATTAAAGTACTAGGAAAACAAGCTTTAGGGATGTTCATGGTAGGAACAGATGCCATGGAAGACAGCAAATACATTAGCGATCATGATAAGAAAATAGCTAATAAACTAGCTTACGTGATGGCCGGTGGCGACTTGTCAGAACCAACCTTAGTCAATGAGCAATACTTATTGGATTTAGAACGTGAAGCGTTTTTGAGTCTTTGTACAGAACGTAAAACTTTGGAGCGCATTCAACACATGCTAAAAACAGGTAAACCTCTTAGAAATTAGAGAAAAGAAAAGAGAGTCTGCTAAAGTAACAATCGAACGATTTAATTCTTTTTTCTCTATTCTATCTTCTCTTATCTTATTCACAAAACAATAAATTATGAGCAAACAAGCATATATCGTAAAAGCATACAGAACCGCAGTTGGAAAAGCACCAAAAGGCGTGTTCCGTTTTAAAAGAGCCGACGAATTGGGTGCTGAGACCATCCAATACATGATGAAACAATTGCCAAACCTCGATGTCAAACGAATTGATGACGTGATGGTTGGAAATGCCATGCCTGAAGGTTCTCAAGGATTAAATTTCGCCCGATTTATATCCCTAATTGGATTAGATAGTGTCGATGTTCCTGGTGTTACCGTCAATCGGTTTTGTTCCTCAGGAATTGAAACAATTGCCATGGCAACCGCCAAAATTCAAGCCGGAATGGCCGATTGCATTATTGCAGGAGGTGCTGAAAGCATGAGTTCGGTGCCCATGACAGGTTTTAAACCAGAATTGAATTATGACATCGTAAAATCAGGTCATGAAAATTATTATTGGGGAATGGGGAATACTGCGGAAGCAGTTGCCAGCCAATTTAATGTATCTCGAGAAGATCAAGATGAGTTCGCTTATCAGTCCCATATGAAAGCCTTAAGAGCACAAGCCGAAAATCGTTTTCAAGATCAGATTGTGCCAATAACCGTTGATGAAACTTATGTCGATTCTAACGGCAAAAAAGCAACCCGATCTTATACCGTTACCAAAGATGAAGGTCCACGAGCAGGTACAAATATTGATGCATTGGCAAGGTTACGGCCCGTATTTGCAGCTAACGGTAGCGTGACTGCAGGAAACTCATCGCAAATGAGTGATGGCGCAGCTTTTGTAATGATCATGAGTGAAGCCATGGTAAAAGAACTCAACTTAGAACCTATTGCACGCTTGGTCAATTATGCCGCAGTTGGTGTTGAACCTCGAATTATGGGTATTGGACCAGTTAAAGCAATTCCGAAAGCCTTAAAACAAGCCGGTATAAAACAAGAGGATTTAGCATTGATCGAACTCAACGAAGCGTTTGCCTCACAATCCTTAGCCGTCATTCGAGAATTGAATTTAAATCCAGACATCGTCAACGTAAACGGTGGAGCCATTGCATTAGGTCATCCCTTGGGTTGTACAGGTGCAAAATTATCGGTGCAGTTATTTGATGAAATGCGCAAACGTGATATGCAAGGAAAATATGGCGCAGTGACCATGTGCGTTGGAACAGGCCAAGGTGCATGTGGGATATTTGAATTCCTAAAGTAGAACATAGACGAATAGAGTCTAGAATATAGACTTAATAAAAGAAGAACAATTTAATCAACCCATACAGTCTAGAATCTAGTTTCTAACTGTCTAGAATCTAAAAAAACATGGAAACACAACAAGAAAAAGAAATACTCCGAGGCGGTCAGTTCCTCGTGAAAGAAACGAAATGCGAAGACGTCTTCACTCCTGAAGATTTCAACGAAGAACAAAAAATGATGCGCGACTCGGTTATTGAATTTAATGATCGTGAGATTATTCCGCATAGAGACCGTTTTGAAGCCAAGGATTATGCATTGACCGAAGAAGTCATGCACAAAGCTGGAGACATGGGATTTTTAGGAGTTTCAGTTCCTGAAGCTTATGGCGGATTAGGGATGGGATTTGTATCTACCATGATTGTATGTGAATACATTTCTAGCGGTACAGGCTCTTTCAGTACTGCTTTTGGAGCGCACACAGGAATTGGAACCATGCCAATTACTCTCTACGGAACCGAAGAACAAAAACAAAAATACGTCCCTAAATTATCAACCGGCGAATGGTTTGGCGCATATGCCTTGACGGAACCTGAAGCTGGTTCTGATGCCAATTCCGGGAAAACAACGGCTACGCTTTCTGCAGATGGCAAATCTTATAAAATCAACGGACAAAAAATGTGGATCTCCAATGCGGGTTTCTGCAACTTGTTCATTGTTTTTGCCCGTATTGAAAATGACAAAAATATCACAGGTTTTATCGTTGAGAAAGATCTTAATAATGGCATTACTTTAGGCGAAGAAGAACATAAATTAGGAATTCATGCCTCATCTACGAGACAAGTGTTTTTTAGTGACACCGTTGTTCCCGCAGAAAATATGTTGGCGGGTCGTGGCGAAGGTTTTAAAATCGCCATGAACGCCTTGAATATTGGCCGTATTAAATTGGCCGCAGCATGTTTGGATTCACAACGTAGAATTACGACGACTGCACTTCAATACGCTAATGAACGGAAACAATTTAACACTCGAATTTCCGATTTTGGAGCGATCAAGTCTAAATTGGCTGAAATGGCGACCAATTGTTATGCTGGCGAATCTGCCTCATACAGAGCTGCAAAAAACATTGAAGACCGTATCGCCATGCGTCAAGCTGCCGGTAACACTCATCAAGAAGCTGAATTAAAAGGTGTTGAAGAATACGCCATCGAATGTTCCATTTTAAAAGTTGCCGTTTCTGAAGATGTCCAACATTGTGCTGATGAAGGCATCCAAATTTTTGGTGGTATGGGCTTCTCTAAGGATACGCCAATGGAAGCTGCTTGGAGAGATGCACGTATTGCACGAATTTATGAAGGCACCAACGAAATCAACAGAATGCTTTCTGTAGGTATGTTGGTCAAAAAAGCCATGAAAGGTCATGTGGATCTTTTAGGTCCCGCTCAAGCTGTAGCTGATGAACTCATGGGG
>JBARDR010000053.1:0-4222 GCA_049795335.1 Gelidibacter sp.
GTAAGTAACTTCTGAAAACACATTGGAAAGATAACCATAGCTATGTCCCAATTTATCGGAAAGGTAGACCGAACTTTTAACGTTGATGGTGTCATTCGCATTTAAAACCATGTCAATGATGGTGTCCTTCATTTTCTGTACCAAAATCACCTTTTGATTTTCTATTTTCTCAATACCGTAGTCGTCGAGAATGTTGTCAAATGCCTGCAGTTTATCTTCAGGAACTTTTTCTAAAAATTCAATCTCTCCAAAATTCAGCATTCGATATTTGATACCAATCTCCCTCAGTTTGTCATCGATAAACCGCGAAGATAAAGTGGTAAAATCAAATTTAATAAAGATTTTCATGGACTTAGAAATAGATGACGAATTTAAAGATTATTTTGAATACATAGGTGCACACCATAAATAAAGCCATTACGCATAATGTGAAGGGTTAATTTAGACATTTTTTATCTTAAATTATAAATTTATCTTATCCTTATGTGTTCAAGGTATTGCCTACACACAAGACGTGAGCAAAAAATCGAATAATTCTGAAAATATAATTTTTTTTGTTTAGCTTAGGGTTGGGAAATATTGTGAAAAAGGCGTGCAAGATTGCGCTATATACAGTCACATTGAGAGCAGTACCTTTGCTCATAGGGCTCCATAGTTCAAGGGATAGAATAAAAGTTTCCTAAACTTTAGATTCAGGTTCGAATCCTGGTGGAGTCACTAGATTTTCCGTTAGGACAGCTCATGAGCTGTCCGTTCAAAAGAAGTAATTTTTTGATATGCCATCTTTGGGGTTATCTCCAAACTCATAACTGTCTCAAGTTTTAGGATCGTCAAAACCATGCTTTCTAATAATTATTATAAATACATAAAAATCGCTATATTAGTATCTTAAACTCAACAGGAAGTCTTTTTTTGAAATAGGATTTCCATTTAAATCTGCCATTTATGATTTTTCCTATTGTTCTGGGCATCATTGTTCTTCTTATTATTTTGATGGTATCTGCCTTCAATCGTTTTGCCAAAAACCGAAACGTAGTTAAGGATGCCTGGGGAAATATTGATGTCGCTCTCAAGCGCCGTTATGATTTGATTCCCAATTTGGTGGAAACCGTAAAAGGTTATGCGACCCACGAAAAGGAAACCCTCGAAAGAGTTGTTCAAGCCCGGAATGCTGCCATGCAAGTGCCTGATGGGGATATTAACGCTCAGATAAAAGCAGAAAACCAATTGCAACAATCCTTACGTAGCATTTTCGCTTTGAGCGAATCTTACCCAGATTTGAAGGCCAATTTGGGCTTTCTGGATTTACAGCAAAAACTGAACGAGATAGAAGAAAACTTGGAGCGCAGCCGTCGTTATTATAACGGAACGGTTCGTGAAAACAATACCTATGGCGAAAGTTTGCCAGGTGCATTGTTTGCAGGGATGCTCAAATATCAGCATTTTGACTTTTTTGAAGCCGATACTGCCAGTCGTGAGAATGTGAAAGTGAGTTTCTAAAAGCCACACGTCATTCAATTCTTACTTCATCTTATTTAATTTTTGAATCGCACTATCGCCGTTTAAGTTAGGCTTATGCCATGAAAAAGCTATCACTTTTACTAGTTGTTCTTCTGAGTTTTACCTTCGGATATGCGCAGGATTTTACTGTGGATCATTATATGGTGGATATTACCATCAATGAGGAAGGTTATTTTGATGTGGTGGAAAAATATGATCTCACATTTGACATGCCAAAACACGGCATTTATCGCGATATCCAGACTAAGTACGATTTGTTGACCGAAGAGGGGAACAAGGAGATTCGAAAGATAAAAATTAGCAAGGTTGAGGTACCTGGACATAAATTTGAAACGCCTTTCGGATTTGAACAGAATTTAACCGGCACCTATCAAATAAAGATCGGCGATGCCGATAAAACCGTGATGGGCGCGCAACACTACGAAATCAAATACCGCGTTGCCAATGCCTTTTTGCATGAATCAGATGGAGATAAATTCTATTGGAACTTAAAACCTAGAGATTGGTGGGCGACTTTTAGCAATATTGAATTTAAAATCCATTTGCCATCTTCCATCAACCTAAGTCCTGAAGATGTATTTGTTTATTCAGGAGATGTTGGCGCTTCAACGGTGAGTCCAGACATTAATTTTACAGTGGCGAATGGCATTGTAGAAGGGAGAAGCCAGTCCTCTTTTATGTCCTATCAAGGACAAAGTGTGACGATTTTGATTAATCTTCCACCAAATTATATTAGTGAAATCAAGCCGTTTTGGCCATTTTGGACGGACTACGGATGGATCTTAATTTTGGTAGCGTTACTTGGAGGTTTTTATATGACTTGGCTGCGTTATGGTAAAGATGATGAAGTTATTAGCATTACGAGTTATTTTCCGCCCAATGGCATGGATCCTGCCATGGCTGGGTTTCTGATCAATGATACCGATGATGTTTCCGATCTTATTTCCCTGATTGCTTATTTTGGTTCAAAAGGCTTTCTGCGGATTGAGGAGATTCCTAAAAAAGGGTGGTTTTCAAAAGCAGATACCAAATTGATTGCTTTAGCACCCCTGCCAGAAGATGCCTCCAGTTATGAAAGAACCCTATTTGAAGGGTTATTTGGGAGCTCCATCAGTCCAGATCAAACACAAGTTTTGATCAGTAGTTTGAAGGATAAGTTTTACACCAGCATGAGCAGTGCCCGAAGTTCGTTAAAGAGCGAGGCGCAACCTTATTATGAGTCGGGTGCTAAACTTGCGCGGAATATTACTTATGGAGTCCTCGTTTTATTAGCATTGATTTTGGCTCCGACACTCCTATTTGTTTGGGGTTTTGTAGCCATGATTGCGTATGTTATTCTGACGATTTTTCTCAGCATCATGAATAAGCATATGATTAAAAAGAATCTCAAAGGAAATGCCGCGCTCTCAGAATTGAAAGGGTTTAGACAGTTCATAAAAGTTGCTGAAATCAACAAATTGAAAATGCTGATTACTGAAGATCCTCATTATTTTGAAACCACCATGGGTTATGCCCTTGCTTTTGGTTTGTTTGATAAATGGGCCAGTAAGTTTGATGCGTTAAATATACCACCGCCTACCTGGTACAGTTCATCCTCAACAGTGCCTCTAACCATGAATAGTTTTTCCAATTCTTTTGCGAATACGATGTCATCGGCCAAATCGACCATGGTCAGCTCGCCGAGTAGCAGTGGATCTTCGGGAGGAGGTTCATCGGGTGGCGGATTTGGTGGCGGTGGCGGTGGGAGTTGGTAACGGACGTATATTCAAATTATAGCAGCACTGACAAAATCTTTAGCTTAAATAAGTTTCCTTTAGCTCAATCTGAATTAAATGCTCTTAGGATTGAGACTATAAAAATATATAAACCTCCATTATGGAGGTTTTCAAGATTTATTTCTGATTATTAGCTTAAAGAAATCACATTTAGGGTAGTGTTAACGTTTGTTTTTCATTTGTTTAGCTGAAAAAAGCTCTAAATGGGAAGTTGATTACATAAAAAAAGCCGTCCAATTAGTTTTGAGACGGCTCCAATTTTTTATTTAATTATTTTTTAAACAATATCTTCGAGTGTTTTTACACGACTGAGTGTGCCTTGAATATCACTTAATTGCGACTGTAATAAACTTTTAATGTTTGGTGCCAGAGTGTTATTTTTTATGACGTCTTGATATTCATCAACACTGGCTTTCTCGCCACGAATTACTTCTTCAAGAACCGCTTCGTCGTCATTACCAGCTACTGAACTTTTAATGTCAATCCATGCGCGGTGCAAGGTTCCAGTTAGACTCCCTTTTTCTACTGGAGTTTCATCGAGATCCCGCAACGCTTTATCAACAGCTGTTGCAAAATGACTGCGTTGTAATGCTTGCTTTTGTAAAAAGTTTTTTAAGGCAGGTGTTTTCGCATCTTGCATCGCTTTTTTATAACCCTTTTCGGCATCATAATTCTTTTCTAAAATACCTTGTAATACGTTAACAGTGTCTTTATGTGCTTGCTCTTTGGCTTTTTCTATTGTGGTTTTCATAATATTTGATTTTTAAGTTCTTCCCTAAATTACAAACATCACTTTCAAATTTATCTTAAAAAAATCTTATTTGGGAAGGTATTAACATAAGTTTTATATTTTATTAAAAAATGTTAACCTATTTGTAAATCAATGTATTAAATAACTACCCTCAGGTGGGCGGAAGCCCAATAGC
>JBARDR010000054.1:0-4184 GCA_049795335.1 Gelidibacter sp.
TCTTCACTTCCTGAATTAACCGCTGTAAGTCCTGTTTTTTGTCCAATAGGGACTGCCGCTTTAAAAAGGCAAAATCTACACAATTAAATGGATTAATCTGCAAGGGCGTTTGTATTTCAAAATCCAAATCATAAAACTGAAACGGCGTACACGTCCCTGCTCTAAATCCCATATAATTGATATACCCCATGGTAAAATCCTGTTTGACTTCCAACTCTATGAGATTTCGATAAGTCTCCGGCAAATTCAACTTAGAAAACGAATTTCTCGAGGCTTCCAAGGGGTAATTTGTGGTCGCCTCCATGGTTCGTTTTTCCTTTTTAAGCATCTCCATATCATCTAAAGCCAAAAAAGAAACTTTTAACCCCACTTTGCAATAATCGCCCACATATTTAATAAGAGACACAAACCTTTTTTTGTTGATGTTGATGTTTTTGTCGAAGGTAGAGTATTCACCTATCAAGAAAAACACGATAAACTTATTGGGGGTTTGCTTTTGTTTGGTTACGATCCATTTGAACGTATCATAAGGATCGCGTTTAAAACCTGCCAAAGATTGAAAGCGTCGGTAAAACTGTTTTAGTTTTAAGGTGAATAAATCATTTAATGCCCCACCAAAGGTTCTCAATAAACCTTTCTCATTAAAATAGTAGGCCATGGGAACATCAATAACGGGCTGTATATTGTATTTCCGAACTGGAAACTCAAAATCTGGAAACTGCCTTTGAAGGGCGTACTTAAATTTGTAGGCCCAAATATCGACGACAGGTTGGTGTAAAAAGCCTTCTTTGAAGGCCAGACTTTGCGTAGCCAGAAAACGACCATATTCATCTTTTACCTGCGGTAAATATTCCTCATATCGACTGAGCAAGTAAAAGGTAGCCGCAAAAATATCAAAGGGCAAACTACTTTTTTCAGAAGTTGAGAAAAAACATTTAGTCGTGCCCCAATCCTGAACATTGATATCCAAATCAGACAAGCCTTGCTCAAATAATAATTCATGACTCCTTATAAATAACTCACTACTTAAGGGCGTTTTAGTATAAGAAATCTTCATGCTGTCATGCGCAATAAATTCTTCAACCGTGGTTGTGAAACTTACTGGAACATTCAAAATCCGCAAAACAATATGCTTAAAAGCATAGGTTAATCGCGGGGTAATTTTATGGGTATAAACTAGTAACATTCGACGGAGTAAATTCCAAGGTTAAATATCTAAATTTCAAATTTAGGGGTTTTTCTGAAGCATTTGGATTTAGCAATTAAATAAATTCCAACTCTGAAAATTATAAATTCCAACATTTCACTACATTCAATCTTTTAGAATTCATGTTTTTTTTATAAATCATTATTTTAAAAGAGTTAGGCAAACTTCAATGCTTTTACCACAAACAAAACCCTTGGAATTTTGATCTTCAGATTTAAAATCACATCATTGGAATTTAACGCCTGATACTTTGTACTTGACACTTAACTCCTATAACATTCCTTCATCTGCAAAACTAAAATATGCCTTTTCGGTGATGATCAGATGATCTAAAACCTTTATATCCAAACTCTCTCCTGCATTTTTTAATTTTTGAGTGATTTGCTTATCGGCTTCGCTAGGTTTCAAAGTCCCTGAAGGGTGGTTATGGGCTAAAATAATCCCAACCGCCCCCACTTCAATAGCCGTTTTGAGGGCTAAACGCACATCGACTAATGTCCCTGTAATACCACCTTTGCTCAGTTGGTTTTTTTGGAGGACTTTATTGGAATTATTCAAGTAGATGATCCAGAATTCTTCATGAGCCAATTCGCCGATTATAGGTTGCATAAGTTCAAAAACCGATTGGCTCGAGTCAATTTTATTTTGCTGTAAGGCCTCTTCTCCCCTACGCCGTCTTCCCAATTCTAAAGCCGCTATAATGGTTATGGCCTTCGCTTCACCAATGCCCTTAAATTCCGTAAGTTGTTTAAGGGATAACTTACCTAAAGCACTCAAATTATGATCGACACTTGCCAAAATACGTTTACAAAGCTCAACAGCACTTTCATTTCTGCTTCCTGAAGCTATTAAAATAGCCACCAACTCCGCATCACTTAACGCCGCCTTTCCTTGATCTCTTAATTTCTCACGAGGCCGATCGTCTTGCGACCAGTTTTTTATGGAAAATGAAGGTTGTTTTTCTGACATAGATGCCAAATAAATTTTAAGTGGTTCATAAATTATTCATTATTACGGAAGTGCTCGTTTTTGTTGACAAAAAATAGACATTAAATATTGATGAAAAGATAATAATTGTAAATTTATAAACCAATTTATTAATTATCAGAGGATGCAAACTCTATTTGACCATAAAGCACACCAGGAAATCTTGATCCGCATTGATAATTTGACGGAAAACTCTAAACCTCTTTGGGGTAAAATGGATGTGGCACAAATGGTCAAACATTGTCAAATGCCGCTATTGGTGGCTACAGGAAAAATGGAACTTTCTGAAGATATAGGAATTTTAAAACGAATGGTCTTAAAGTTATACAAACCCATAATGTACAATGACAAACCCTGGCCGGAGAACATCACTACACCCAAAGATTTCAAAGTGACTGAACAATATGTTTTTGCCATTGAATGTGACATATTAAAAGTCACCATTAACGAATTTCACAACAAAGCTTTAAACATGCATTGGCCAGCGCATCCATTTTTTGGACACTTCAACACCGATCAATGGGGCCGAATGCAATACAAGCACCTGGATCACCACTTGAGGCAGTTTGGGGTTTAGGGCTCCAATTTCACTTTTAATCTTATCTTCAAGTTTTAAAAAAAATAGTATTAACAGATTTTCATAAGATTTCCACTTTCGCGGGAATAACGATATGCCTAATTACCCACCACAACAACATCAAGACGACAATCGTGAGCACATGATTGAAGTCATCAATACGTATCCGTTGGCCATGCTTGTTTCCGTAAAGGACAACCTGCCATTGATTTCCCATTTACCATTGATATATTCTGAAGGTAAATTGATTGGACATTTAGATAAATATAATCCGCAAGCAGAATTATTAAAAGATAATAACGACGTTACCGTTATATTTTCCGGCCCACAGTGTTATATTTCTCCATACATTTATAGCACGGCACAATTACCAACCTGGAACTATATCAGGGTTCATATTAAAGGGAAGGTCAATGAAATCAAGGATGAGGAAACTATTAAGCAATCAATGATTGAGATGACCGCTTTCTTAGAAACTCCTGATCATAAATACATTTTGGAGCCTGCTAATCCACGAATGGCGCAATTCATCAATTATGTGAGAGGTTTTGAAATCGACATTACCCATTGGGAAGGAAAATTCAAGCTCTCACAAGACAAAAAACCAAGTGATATTGAAAGCGCAAAAAAGGAATTAATCCGTGCCAATCAGGAAAGTATAAAGGCTTTTTTGGACGAGGTGTTTTAGCGTTAGGATACCCACTAATGTACTTTCTAAAGAAGGTAAAGCGCTCCAGAATAGATCATCTTTAATGCTATAAAAACAGACGCCATGAAAGCTATTCATATTACAAAATCTGGTGGCCCAGAAGTTTTGCAATTACAGGAAAGCCCAAAACCAAAACCGGACAAAAATCAAGTTTTAATAAAAGTAAAAGCTGCTGGGGTGAATCGCAGCGACGTGATTACCCGGCAAAACATGGATCTCTACGGCAAAACCTCCCAGGAAACCTTGATTCCTGGCTTGGAAGTTTCTGGAGAAATAATACAACTCGGCGAAAATGTAAAAGATAAAAAAATTGGCGATAAAGTCTGTGCACTTATTGCAAGCGGTGGTTATGCCGAGTTTGTTGCAGTGGATAGTTCTCATTGTCTTCCCGTACCCGAAGGCATCAGCTTAACAGAGGCCGCTGGAATTCCAGAAACGGTTTTTACGGTTTGGTTCAATGTGTTCCATTTGGGTAAGCTTCAGCCCGGCGAAAAACTATTGATTCACGGCGGCACAAGCGGCATTGGCACCATGGGCTTACAAATGGCCAAGGCTTTGGGATTCAAAATTTACACTACCGCCGGAAGTGATGAGAAAACAGATTTTCTAAATAACATGAAACTCGGAACGGTAATTAACTACAAAAAAGAAGCGTTCGAAAAAGTTTTGAAAGACGAAAAAATAGATGTCATCTTGGATATGGT
>JBARDR010000055.1:0-7389 GCA_049795335.1 Gelidibacter sp.
AAATTCTGAACAGTTTTCCCAACTTATTTATGTTAGAGTTCAAAGCAAAGATAACGGCGATTGTTTTGGAATCGGTCCTCAGTTGCAATTAACGGTAAATCCATTGCCGGAATTTACGGTGCGTCAATCGGAAGGGTTTTGTGTAAATGGCGTACCTATTGTTTTAGAAGCCAATTCTAACAGTTATAGTTACATATGGACGGATTCCACGAATCAAGTTATCAGTACCCAACGAGAAGTGACCGTTTCCGCTAGTGGTATTTATTCGGTAATGGCGACATCTGTAAATGGATGTGAATCAGTACCCGTAGAATTTACGGTTCTAGAATCTGGAATTGCCAACCTCACAGATTCCAGTATTTCTATTGATGATTTATCAGACACTAACATGATCACGATTGATACCAGCAACTTAGGGGTGGGCGATTATGAGTTTTCTTTGGGAAGTATTTATGGGCCTTATCAAGATTCTCCAGTTTTCAACCATGTTGCAGCAGGTGTTTATACACTTTTTGCAAAGGATAAAAACGGATGTGGAACTGCCGAATTAGATATTTATGTGATGGGTTTCCCAAAGTATTTTACACCAAATAACGATACACATCACGACTTTTGGAACCTTAAAGGCTTTGAAGGACAGTTTTCTGAACAATCTTATATTAATATTTATGACCGCTACGGATTATTCTTAGCGCGGATTCAACTCAATGAGTTGGGGTGGGATGGAAAATATAAAGGCAAACTATTACCTGCGAGCGATTACTGGTATATGGCCAATTTTTTAGATAAACTAGGGCAAGTTCGAAATTTTAAAGGTCATTTTAGTTTGATACGTTAGAGTTTTTCTGATTTCAGGTTTCCCGGTTCAGATTTCGAGTTGAATTTCAACTTCCGCCTCCGCTAAAGCTACGTTCGGCCAAGCTGATTTCTAGTTTCAGGTACCTTAAACACTCTTTCGTCTCCGCGGCTCTGCGAGAGATAATTCGGGTTTCAGGTTTAAAGTTGAATCTCAACTTCAATTTCATTTTCAACATGTTTACTGAGCTTGTCGAAGTATCACCTCCGTTCAAGCATTCCAATAACCTTCTTAACTCCAAGACTTGCAGTTTCAGCAATGACCGTCAAATTACCACGACTTTCCATAGCAGGTTTAGGATCTATAAAATAGGTAGGCGTGTCTTCAGGTACATAATGCATTAAGCCTGCTGCAGGATATACTTGCATCGAGGTGCCAATAATGATCAAAACATCAGCAGTGGCGCAAACTTCCATCGCTTTTTCAATCATAGGTACCGCTTCTCCAAACCATACAATATGAGGTCTTAGTTGGTGTCCTTTTGGACAAGTATCGCCTAATTTGATGTCGTCTTGGTGATCAAAATAACTCAATTCATCAATAATATTTCTGGCTTTTAGCAATTCACCATGCAAATGGATAACATTGGAGCTTCCTGCACGTTCATGCAAGTCGTCCACATTTTGGGTGATGATAGATACTTTATAATCTTTTTCAAGTGAAGCCAAATCAAAATGTGCGGCATTAGGTTTGACGGTCAGCAATTGGCGTCTACGCTGATTATAAAAGTCTAAAACAAGTTCAGGGTTATCTCTAAAGCCTTCTGGTGTTGCTACTTTCATGACATCATGACCTTCCCATAATCCGTTGGCATCTCTAAACGTTTTTAATCCACTTTCAGCACTCATTCCAGCGCCAGTCAGAATAACAATATGTTTCATTTTTTTTATTTTTCTAATTTATAAGTAATTCATTGGTTTTTAGATAGTAAATTGATCTTCTAATCATTCTAAGCTTTTGGTTCCTTGGTCTCAAATTTAGTTGAAACTATTCTTTAGGACGTCTCTCTTTAGCTTCTGAAAATTTTGACACGAATTTCACAGATTTGCACGAATTCCTTAATTCTCTAAAATTACCGGAATAAATTCTTTTACTATAAATTGCCCTAAATGCAACAGACTTTCAGTTTGCAATAAAAATTCTTGCCTTATCTGTCGGGCAGGATTGGCGACTTAGTTCCGCGATTTATCCAAACCGATTTCAATTCTTTTGTAAGCAAAAGCTATTAAAAGAAAATATACAAAGATATTTTGGGTGCACCTTATTATTGTTTCGTTAATTTGCCGAATATAAATTTTTCAATGATTGACCTCCAACTTTTAGAGCATTTAGAAACTTACCTTACCCCTGAAAGAAAATCACGATTCGATAGCGTTCTTCCAAATCGGACGAAACATTTTACCGTGGCCACAGAAGATGTGTACCAATTACACAACACGAGTGCTGTGATTCGGAGTTGTGATGTTTTTGGAATTCAGGAAGTCCATATCGTGGAAGAGCGAAATTCCAAACGTATTGATCGGGAAATTGCGATGGGCTCTCAAAAGTGGGTGGATTTACAAAGATTTCATACTGTGAAAGACTGTATTCAAAATCTAAAAGAAAATGGCTATCAAATTGTCGCCACAACACCTCACGAAAACGACCAGGTACTTGCCGACTTTGATATCAGTAAAAAGTCTTGTTTTTTCTTCGGAAGAGAGACGGAAGGTTTGTCACAAGAGGTTTTGGACGCTGCGGATTGCTATTTGAAAATTCCGATGGTAGGCTTTACCGAGAGTTTGAATATTTCGGTTTCTGCTGCAATCATCTTACAGGATGTCACAAATAAATTACGGAAATCGGATGTTAAATGGCAGTTATCTGAACACGAACAATTAGAAAAACGATTGGATTGGATCTCAAAAACCCTTAAAAGTTATGATGAGATTGTGACACGTTATTACGAAAACAAAAAGGATTAATTACTTCTCTTTTTGCTTCTGCTCAGCACTTTGTATTCTTCGTAACATTCGTTAATGGCATCCAAAATCTGGAGGTCATTCGCCGTTTGAATAAAATCTCTAGAGTAGTTGCATTGACTGACTATTTCATCTAAATCTAATCGATCTACTTCTAATAAAACCATCAACATTTCACGATCAAAACGCGCTGCGAGCAAGTTTCTGATTTCGTCGTCCTGTTTCATTTGTTTTAACTTCCGAAGCTGATTGCCTTTTTTACCAAACATATTGTATAAAAAGTCAGCAGGATTAAAAATGGCTCCTAAAGCTTTGTTTATGGCGCTGGTAGTGCCGCCTTCGTAGCCTGTAGTGGATAAGCCCGAAATACTATATCTATAATTGGTTCTCACAGGAACCTGTTTGATATCAACTTCTAAAAAACCGGTAAGTCTTAATTGATTGACGACCACTTCCTCAAGGGCTAGCGCCAGTTCGGTCATTTCAATTTTGGTTTCTCCAAATTTGAGCCAGTCGTTTGTAACTTTTACTTTAATGGATTTGTATCCTAAAAACGAAAAATGCAAGGTGTCATTAGCGACGGCCTTGATTTCAAATTCACCTTTATTATTTGTGGTCGTTCCAATAACTTGATTTAAGTTGACGATATTGACGCTCTCTAAAATATCATTGGTACTCGTGCTATAAACCACACCTTTAACAGTTGATGGTTCTTGAGCCACACTCAGTGAAGTAATGAATAAAAAAGCAGTAAGTACTAGTAGGTGCCTCATTGGTTTATTTAAGCGTTAAAAATAAGAAACAAAACTTAGAAACGTCACTAAATATGGTAATTTTCATATAATATTAACGTTCGAGAAAAGGCTTTAGGAATGAGGTGTTAACTAAAGCGTAACATGAATTTCATAAAATAAAAAAACGAAGCGAAAAGTTTAAACTTCCCACTTCGTTTTATATTATAATACTTGGAATTCCAGATTTTGTCATCTGTCATTCGTCAGCTGTCTTGCAACTAGTCTCTGCGTCTTGAAACTTTTGGTCTAGAGAAACTTGAATCCGATGATTTCTCACCGACACCAGCTCCAGCACGTCTGTCGCGTCTGTTTGGGCCAGCACTCTCTGCTGAACGTCTTGGTCTAGAACTATCAGAAGAAGTTCTTCTGTCACTTCTTCCTCCACCAGATCCGAAATCGCCTCCAGAACGTCTTTCACCTCTCGGTTTAAAATCGCCACCTTCTGAACGTCTTCCGCCGCCGCTAGGACGTCTTTTGTTTCTGCTGGTTCCGCCACCTTGATCTTCACTTACTTCAACATTTACAAAACGACCGTTGTGTTTGTAGTCCGTAAAGAAAGCCAATACTTTTTCCTGCAATCCTTTTTCTGTATTGAAGAAAGAAAAACTTTCCTTAACATCAACTTTAAAGACATCGTCTCTTCCAAGTTCAAGAATTTCTTTTAAGTAATCCTTTAAGCTCATCCAGTCATAGCCGTCTTTTTTACCAACATTGATAAAATAACGTGAGGAATCATCTCCATTGCCATAATCACGTCCTGAGTCGCGTCCAAAATCATCTTCTCTATCACTTCCGCGTGATTCAGATACCGATAAGTTTTTTGATTTATTATAGTAGTTAAAGAATCTTGTAAACTCAACCGAAAAGAATTTTTGAATCAATTCCTCTTTGGTCGTATCTTCAAGTAATTCGTTGATGCTTCCTAAATATTTTTCAATTTCAGGATTGATTTCTGTCTTGTGGATTTTATTTGCCAAAGACATTAATTGTACTTCACAAATTTCCATTCCATCAGGAATGTCTTTTTTCACGAAGCTTTTATTGATAATGCGCTCGATACTTTTGATTTTGCGCAATTCACTTTTAGATACAATAACGATAGAAACCCCCGTTTTACCAGCACGTCCTGTTCTACCTGAACGGTGTGTATACGTTTCAATTTCATCAGGTAATTGGTAGTTGATAACGTGTGTAATGTTGTCAACGTCAATTCCACGAGCAGCACCATCAGTAGCTACCAACATTTGGATTTGATTTTTACGGAACGAATTCATGACCATGTCACGTTGGTTCTGGCTCAAATCGCCATGTAAAGCACCAGCGCTATATCCATCTTCAATTAATTGTTCCGCTACTTTTTGCGTATCGCGTTTGGTACGACAGAAAATCACTGAGAAAATATCAGGATGCGCATCAGCCAAACGTTTTAACGCTTGGTAACGGTCACGGGAATTCACTAAATAATATTCGTGAGATACCTGATTGGTACTTTCATTTTTATTACCAACTGTAATTTCAACTGGCGAATTCATGAATTTTTTAGCAATATTCGATACTTCTTTAGGCATCGTTGCTGAAAATAACCAGGTGTTTTTGTCTGCTGGAGAATGGGAAAGAATATCTGTAATATCCTCATAGAAGCCCATGTTCAACATCTCATCAGCCTCATCAAGTACGGCATATTCAATTTTGGAAATGTCAACCATATTACGGTTAATCATATCTTTCATACGGCCGGGAGTTGCTACAATAATTTGCGCCCCTCTTTTTACTTCACGTGCTTGATCGGTAATACTTGCACCACCATAAATAGCAACAACATTAAATCCTTTGCAGTATTTTCCGTAGTTTTTTAATTCGTTGGTAATTTGTAAACAAAGTTCACGGGTAGGAGAGATGATTAAGCCTTGAGTCGTTCTGCTTTCAATGTTTATTTTTTGCAACATAGGAAAGCCAAACGCCGCAGTTTTACCTGTCCCTGTTTGTGCTAAGGCCACTAAGTCAGTGTCTTGCTCTAATAAAATTGGAATTGCTTTTGCTTGGACATCACTTGGCGTTGTAAAGCCAATATCACTAATAGCACGTAATAGGTCGTCATTAAGACCTAAATCTTGGAATGTATTCATTCGATTTAATAAGTATTCGATTATGTTCTTTGGTGTTACAACAGAAGCGAATCGACTTACTTAACCTAAACTTCCAGTAACACATCCTCACCTTGAGGAAAATTTCAAGGTGCAAAACTACGATTTATTTTTTTTACTACAATATATTTTTCACATTTTTTTTCATCAATGATAAAAATAGTCATTTCAGCTTTGATATTTGGGTATCAAAAAGTTATAACACTTGGTCACGAAAATAAGCGAAGATTACTGTTGAAGATTTAAGAATTGTATCAATAATTGCACCGCTTTTCCACGGTGGCCGATGCGGTTTTTTTCTTCCAATGAGATCTCCGCAAATGTTTTGTCATACCCTTCAGCTTTAAAAATAGGATCGTAGCCAAAACCTTGGCCACCTATTTTATCCATTGTGATTTCTCCTTTACAAATCCCGGTAAATAAGTGTTGTTTCCCTTTAAATTCCAGTGCGATTACCGTTTTAAATTGGGCATTTCTGTTAGATTCGTTGTTTAGGTTCTTAAGGATTTTTTGAATATTATCTTCTGAGTTGCGCTGTTCGCCCGCATATCGCGCCGAGTACACACCAGGATCTCCGTTAAGAGCGTCAACTTCCAATCCTGTATCGTCTGCAAAACAATCGTAACCATAATGTTTTTTAATGTACGCTGCTTTTTGGATGGCATTATCTTCTATAGTGTCTTTGGTTTCTGGCACGTCTTCAGCACAACCAATATCAGCAAGGCTCAAAAGTTTTATGTGATCTGGAATTAAGCTTTGAACTTCCTTGAGTTTATTGAGATTATTGGTGGCAAAAACGAGTTGCATAGTGATATTGTTTTTTGAATTTGATCGGTAAAATTAATGTAAAATTTAGATACCGTTCTATGACTTCAAGAGTTTCAGAAGAATTTTAAATTTAAGCTTAATTTATGATTTATGTCATTATCAGTTTCTTTTTAAACCCTTAATTTAGTCTTATAACTTAAAAAATACATAGATATGACAATTAACATCCAATTTATAAATTTAGATTATAGCGATTCACTTGCAGAATTTACTAAGGAAAAATTAAACAAAATGGCGGAAAAATATGAATGGTTGATTAGCGCCGATGTGTTTTTTAAAGAAGAAGGCACTAATCCAGAAAAAGGAAAAATCTGTAATATCAAATTGAGTTTGCCAGGACCTCAAATATTTGCAACTTCTGACGAAAAAAATTATGAGATGTCAGTAAAAGAGACGATTAGCGATTTGGAAATTCAGCTAAAAAAGAGAAAACAGACGTTTTTGGCGCACTAATTTTAGGCATGAAAAATTAGGGGTTAGGAGGGAAGTGGAAGTTGAAATCGAATTCGAAAATGAACTTGAAAACGAAATTTCAAATCATTAGAAACTTTGAATCTTACTGGTTTTCCTTATATTTTCGTGTAAACGGGAAACCTCAAACTCCGAACATATTTTCCGATGATAATAAAGTTCATTCCTTAGAGTAGTAAAAGCACGATACCATTGTTCAATCATGAACAAACACATCATTTGATGGGAAAATATCATTTTAGATAATGATGTTTTCCCATTTTCTTTTCCATAAACTTCTGAAAAAAATCCTTGAGGCCATCCAGCGCAACGCCGTGGGGGGTATTTTTTAAATT
>JBARDR010000056.1:0-1822 GCA_049795335.1 Gelidibacter sp.
GGCAAAACCTTGACCTGGCATTTTAAAGCGCCGAACGTTCATGATTTTACCTGGGCGGCCGATCCAGAATATATTCATGATAAGCTTCAGGTTGAAAACGGACCAATGCTCCATTTTTTATATAAAAAAACAATGCCAGCAGATAAATTGGAAAACTGGAAAAAACTCCAGCCAATTACAGAGGAATTAATGAACTATTTCAGTACGCACGTGGGTAAGTATCATTATGACCAATATTCGGTCATACAAGGTGGCGATGGCGGAATGGAATACGGGATGTGTACCCTGATCGTTGGTGAGGGCACTATTAGTGGATTAATAAGCGTTACAGCACACGAATTAGCACATAGTTGGTTCCAATTTGTATTGGCAAGCAATGAGAACAAACATTCTTGGATGGATGAAGGTTTTACTTCTTATATCCAGGATCGCGCCTTAGATGCCATTACGGGAACAAACAGTGATAATCCATTTGCTGGATCCTATCGTTCGTATATTTCTTTGGCAAATTCAGACAGAGAACAGCCACAAAGCACACACTCTGATCGTTATGCCTATAACCGTGCGTTTTCAATTGCTTCCTATAGCAAAGGTTCCCTGTTTTTAGCACAATTAGGCTATATTATGGGGGAAGAGAATCTGGATAAAACCATCAAACAGTATTTTAAAGAATGGTCTTTCAAACACCCAAAACCGATGGATTTTATCAGAATTGCTGAAAAAGTTTCCGGAATGGAGCTCGATTGGTATTTGACCGATTGGACACAAACCACAAATACGATCGATTACGCCATTAAAGATGTCAATGCAGAAGGTAACAAAACTTCAGTGACTTTAGAACGTATTAGTTTAATGCCAATGCCTATCGATCTTGAAATAACCTTCGCCGACGGTACAAAATCAGCCTATTATATTCCGTTACGAATGATGCGTGGTGCAAAACCAACCAATCAAACAACCACAGTTTTAAAAAATTGGGCTTGGGCGCATCCAACTTATACCTTTGAAATTGAAAAATCAAAAAATGAAATCAAAACCATCACTCTTGATCCAAGAGGTTATATGGCGGATGTTAACAGAGAAAACAACGTCGTAAATTTTAATTAGAAAAATGATTATCCGTAAAACCACATTCGGGTTGAAGTCGACCTAGGACGAAAAGACATCCAACATCGTTTTTATAAAATTGTCTGTCAAAATAAAAGCAATTAGTCCTATATCTTAAAACGGATAGTCTTAATTAATAAAAGAACTTACTTCCAAAAAAACCGCTTTTACCAAGCGGTTTTTTTATTTGCTAAAGTAGTACCTTTGCTCCCCTATGGATCAATCGTTTAAAAAAATAGAAAAACTTAAAAGCCAGAAGCTTATTGAAAAACTCTTTTCTGAAGGCAAATCTGTCGCTGTATATCCTTTGAGATTGGTCTATTTAAAAACCAGTTTTGACGATGCTGTCCAAATAAAAACGGGCGTTTCAGTTAGTAAACGGAATTTCAAAACGGCCGTCGCTCGAAACCGAATAAAACGCTTGATGCGAGAGGCTTATCGGCTGAACAAAGCTAAGTATTTTGACAACATTCCCGATCAATATGCGTTTATGATTTTGTACATTGGTAAGACTGGCACAGATTTTCAAACCATTTCGAAAAAAATGAATACCTTGATGGATGTTTTTCTGAAGCATCAATCCCTTCCCAAACCCTAAATTTTTGAGACTACGATTATGAAAAAGCTTTTGACAAAAAAAATAGTACTCCCTGTTTTTATAGGTGTTTTGTTTATTATCGGATCGGGGTTTAAAAGTGATTTCTTCGAAATAGCC
>JBARDR010000057.1:0-1659 GCA_049795335.1 Gelidibacter sp.
GTGTTCATTCCAGATTTATAATCGCCGTCAACATCTTCTATATCCTTAATGATTTCGCGTACCATATTGATTAAAAAGGCAAAGATGGCATAATCTAAAAGGAGTTTGAAAAACGTGAATTGGGTGGTTTGATTTTGTGATGTGATCACGGGGATCAATTCAAAAACACCAACAATTAAAATACTCATGGCAACCAATATGGAAATGGCAATGTTACCTAATAAAAGTGTCTGTTTTAAATAAGAAGCATAGACATAAAGCAAAGCTGAAATGATTACGAAAATTGCGAAGAACCCACTTCTTCCTACCAGATTTGATAAATAAAATCCGATGAGGACACCAACAACGTTGAACGTGATAAATAGGATGTAGGCTGTTTTTTCAGAAATACTTTTTCCAACCACAACTTTTGATGGTCTATTGACCAGATCAGTTTCTACGTCGTAAATATCGTTGATGATATTACCTGCTGCGGCAATACAAATTGAGGACAGCACTAAAAGACCAAATCCGAACGCATTGAGCGTGATCGTCAATTCTGTCGTTTTTAAGAAGGGTTCAAATAAGGCGTATTTGATGAGCAATTGCACCAAGGCAATCATCAAAAGGTTTTTCCAGCGTATTAAATTTAGTATGCTCAAGGTGTGGGTTGGGTGTTGTTTAGGTGTCTGTTGTTTAGGTTTTGCCACGAATACACGAATGGTTTTATCATCCGTCATCCGTCATCGATTTTTGTTGATCCAAGATGAACGTTGAAATTTGAAGTCTCTGGTTCTATACTTTTAAACCTTTAAACCTCTAAATTTGTAATTTGAGTTTCGTGCTTCAAACTTAAAGCTTCCCTTCTTAATCGTACTTCGCATCAAAATTCCCATTCCATTTACCTTGAACCTTGAGCACTTGTTCAATCACATCTCTAACGCAGCCTTGGCCACCTTTTTTATGAGAAATGTATTTTGAAATGGCTTTAATTTCAGGGACGGCATCTTGTGGGCAGGCCGGCAAGCCAGCCAATTTCATGACTGGATAATCCGGAATATCATCACCCATATAAAGCACGTTTTCAGGCTTGATATGGTGCTTGTCCATAAATTCATTCAATTGCTCAATTTTATTGTGAGCACCTAAATAAACGTCCGTTACTCCAAGTTTGTTTAAGCGCAAACGCACGCCTTCATTGCTGCCGCCAGAAATGATGCACAGGTTAAATCCGGCATCGATAGCGGTTTTCATGGCAAATCCATCTTTAATATGCATGGTACGTAACATTTCGCCAGTAGAGGTCAATAAAATCGTGCCATCGGTCAATACGCCATCAACGTCAAAAACAAAAGTGGTAATGTTTTCGAGGTATTCTTTATAACTTTTTTCTTGCATTTATTTTATTTTTTTTGAGAATCAGTTGCTGAGCTTGTCGAAGCACCATGTGTTTCTTGAATGCTTGCCGTTAAGAGCTTATAAATAGCTTTATGTTGCTCGTTATCCAACAATTCTAAATGTTTTTCTATTGTTTTTTTATCGTTGCGTTTTGCAGGGCCTGTTTGCGCCATATATGGGGACAGGTCTTGCACTTTTTTAGCGGTTTCTAAAATCAAAGGTTTTAATATATCAAACTCGACGCCTTGAGCTTCGGTAATTTCATGCGCTACACGGTACAGT
>JBARDR010000058.1:0-1942 GCA_049795335.1 Gelidibacter sp.
ACGCTGATGACGCTGATTTTGGTTGATTTTCAAGGATTTATTTGGCGTAAATCGGATTAATTGCTATAATTTTAATTTATGATTTGGATCCGACCCGTTCCACAAGCGCGGTAGTACTTAATTCTAATTAATTCCTTCATCTGTGCAATATTTTATGCTTTACGATTCCAATTATTTCTATTAAGCATATTCTTATAAAAATAGTTTGCTATTTTTACACAAACTTATATCATGGCCATAAAAAGACATCTTCCCAATATCATTACGCTCCTCAATTTGTTTTCAGGGTGCATCGCGGTTTTATTAGCCGTACAGAACTATTTTGTCGGGGCGGCCTTATTTATGTTTTTAGGGATCTTTTTTGATTTTTTTGATGGACTTGTTGCCCGAAAATTAAATGTACAGAGTGAATTAGGTCTTCAATTGGACTCGCTTGCCGATATGGTCACCAGTGGTTTGGTGCCAGGGGTAGTGATGTTTAAGCTTTTGAATTTATCTTTAGGAACCCCAGTTTCTGAAAATTCTGAAGCGCTTTGGAGCAGCACAAACTTACTTGAAGGGCTGCATCATTATGCCCCTTTAGCCTTCGTAGGCTTTTTTATTACGCTGGCTTCTGCCTATCGTTTGGCTAAATTTAATTTGGATGAAGATCAGCAGTCTTCTTTTAAAGGTTTGCCGACACCGGCCAACGCGCTTTTGATCGTATCACTGCCATTGATTATGGAGTTTCAAAATAGTGATGCCCTTAATGCATTTATTTTGAATCCATGGTTTTTGATTTTCATGACGGTTTTAAGTTGCTATATTCTCAATTCAAGTATCAACTTATTTGCCTTAAAATTTAAGGATTGGAGTTTTAAAACGAATGCAGTACGTTATATTTTCATCATTTTAAGTGTGATATTTATCGTTCTGTTCAAGTTTTTGGCGATTCCAATTATAATTGTTTTTTATATTTTACTGTCTTTATTTTCGAAATTACTGACGAAATAAAGCCTTATTCTTAACGTTACAAGTTTACTCTAATACTTAAATCACGCAAATAGATGGCTTCAGGATTTTTTGCACTTTTAGATGATATCGGAGCCCTTATGGATGATGTGGCGTCCATGGCTAAAATCTCCACGAAAAAAACAGCTGGTATTCTGGGTGATGATTTGGCCGTTAACGCTGAAAAGGCTTCAGGATTTGTTGCCTCTCGAGAGCTTCCTGTTTTATGGGCCATTACGAAAGGCTCCTTTGTAAATAAACTTATAATACTGCCGGCGGCTTTTTTATTAAGTGCTTTTTTACCCGATGCCGTAACAGTCGTTTTGGTTTTAGGAGGGATTTATTTAGCATTTGAAGGTGCCGAGAAAGTTTATGAATATATCATTCCACATCATCATGAATCGGGACATGACTTGAAAGAGAATCTGAGTGAAGATGAGATTTTAATAATTGAAAAATCAAAAATTAAATCGGCTATCGTTACTGATTTTATTTTATCCGTAGAAATTGTGATTATTGCTCTTGGGAGTGTCATGGGGGTTCCTCTTCTCACCCAGATTTTAGTAGTGACCATCGTAGCTCTGATTGCAACGGTTGGCGTTTATGGAATTGTAGCTTTAATTGTGAGAATGGATGATTTTGGTTATAGATTGATAAACTTCAACGACAAGGATAAAAGTATCTCTGACTTTTTAGGTCATTTGCTGGTCAATGCTTTGCCTTGGGTTATTAAAAGTCTCGGTGTAATTGGCACCATTGCTTTACTGCTTGTAGCGGGTGGTATTTTTGTGCATAACCTTGACTTTCTACATCACATATTAGAAACTTGGCCTTCCCTTATCAGAGAATTTATTGTGGGAGTCGCTTTTGGATTTGTGGCTTTGTTGGTTTTTGGGGGGATTAGGAAGCTGGTGGGATTGCTTAGGAAGTGAGAGTTATTGTTATATAAAGT
>JBARDR010000059.1:0-9358 GCA_049795335.1 Gelidibacter sp.
AATCCCATACAACTACGACCACTTCTTATTCATTAAGCCTGGCGCCAGCGACCGTTTATTATTGGAGGATCAAGGCATTTAATCAATGCTCAACAGGTACGACTTCTGCAGTTTACAGTTTTTCTACCGGAGTTCCGACCTGTGGATATTCATTTACGGCAAAAGATACGCCGATTGTAATCGCTGCAGAGGGTTCAAACACCTATACTTCTACGATTGCCGTGGCTGAAAATTTGCCGGTAACCGACGTGAATGTAAAGGTTAATATTACCCATACTTTGGTGAGCGATTTACGTTTGATTTTGATAAGTCCGTCCGGCACTCAAGTTATTTTGACAGAAAATAATGGCGGTTTTTTTGATGCTAATTTTACGAACACCATTTTTGATCAAGAAGCTGCAACCTCCATCACTTCAGTTGATGCTCCTTTTACTGGGTCTTTTAAACCTGAAGGCGATTTATCTATCCTTTATGGCGAAATGTCTGCAGGCAATTGGAAGCTTCAAGTTACGGACGCTTATAACGGCGATGGCGGAAGCATAAAAGAATTTACTTTAGAGTATTGTTTGTCGGAGCCCTTATTTGTTGAGAAACATAGCTTTGAGGCCTTTGATGTTTTTCCAAATCCGAACAACGGCGAATTTACGGTCAAATTAAAATCTTATTCGGGAGCCGATATCAAAATAGATATTTATGATATGAGAGGCAGAAAGCTATTTGAAAATAGTTTTAAGAATCCGATTAACTTTAGAGAAGTGATCCGCTTGGACAACGCGCCATCGGGAATGTATGTAATCAGTATTTCGGATGGATTAAGGAGCGTCACCAAGAAGATTTTAGTAAATTAATTGCCTTTAAAAACTAATCAAAAGCCGTCTCACTTTTTTATGGTCGATACTTTCAATATCCATGTTAGATTATTATATGCGTTTGGTCAAAAAAAAAGACCCTTTCAAAATTATGAAAAGGTCTTTTGCAAGTTAGAGACTACACTCAAATGGTTTCAATAATTTGCAGTTTAATTATAGACCTACAGTCCAACCGTTGGCCCAAGTAGGTTTAGCAGTTCCGTTGCCTGCACCTGTAGCATTTTCGTTTATGCTGTAAACCGAAGAGACATCAGCCGCTGCACCCGCCGTGTTTTTTCCAACAGACAGCGTAGTGACCTTGTCAAATTTGACATTCGTAGCAATCAATGAGCCTGCAGTTACATAACCAATGCTCTCGTCATGTTGAATGTCGAAACCTGTTTTCCAATTGCTCAATACCAAGTTGTCAAATTTAGCTTTGGTACCCACTCTCAATTTAATCGCTTGAGATTCTGAACTGGTGTCTGCTGCTCCTAAGCCTATAAGTGTCAAATTCATGAGGGTAGGATTAGAAATTGGTGTTGCCAAATGATTGTTTGAATTGTTATCGGCCTCAACACCTCTGTTGCCAGCATTTGTTCTGATACCGTACCAGTTTTCGCCAGTTCCTGACCAACCTTCCGTCCAGTCGAATAAATCATCTCCAACCTGATCAGAGAAATTAGTTACTACCATAAATTTTGCGTTAGCAGTACCTCCAAAAAACTCAAAACCATCATCTGAACCTTCGTGGATTTGTACATATTCAATAGTCGTTCCACTACCGACTCCAAATAATGAAAGGCCGTTGAATTCTTTTTCTGAATTGTAAGCAAACCCAGAATATTCTATTCTTAAATATTTAATAGAACCTGAATTGTCAGAGCTATCTCCACCGCCATAGGTTAAGTCAGAGACTTCAGCCGATGCGGTCGTGCCTTTGTTAATCGGAGCATTTCCACATAGTACCAATCCGCCCCAAGCGCCAGGAGTTTGAGTTGTTGCTGTCATAACTACAGGTTTTGTAGCTGTTCCTTGGACCTCAATCTTACCATTTTGAGCCACCGCAATATATCTTACCGAAGCATAATCTTCACTGGATACCGAAGTTGCTTCTATTTTAACACCTTCTTTAATAATCAATTTAGCGCCTGCGTTCACAATGAGTTTTCCAGTTAATTTATAAGTTCCAGATTCCAAAATGACTTCGCCATCTTTAATTTCTCCAGTAAGGTTGTTGCGGTCTAAAATAAATGAAGTGCCGTCTGGGTCTGGAAATGGCGTGTCGTCATTATTTGAACAGGAAGTTGTAAATATTAAGGCGAATAAAAGTGCGGTTCCTAAAAGTTTCGAAATTGTTTTTTTCATAATGTTTAGTTGTTAATTGTTTCTGATTTAAAAATGATTGTGTTGTTATAATTTAGAAGTTTAGAGTTTGTAATTCAAGCCCAGTTTGAAAAAAGCGCCATGTTTGTATGATAATACGGTAATGTTTTCTGAAGCATTTTCTTGAACTCTTTCGATGCCTGGATTAAGAATGTTTTTGATTGTAAAATCAATGCCAAAATTTTTATTTATTTTGGTTTTAAAGTTGAAGTCTAAAGTTCCTACGCTCTTGTCAACCAAGTTTCCTTTAGTCTCGACTCCAAGCGCATAAAGTTTGTCCGAAGTATAGGAATAGGCCAGCGTCGCCATTATATTTCCGTTTTTGCTGATATTCTTGATATAGGAGATATCTGCGTTTAATAAGAAATCCGCAGCTCCTGTAAAACTTGAGGTGTCATGGGTGAGATTGGTGTTGAAGTTTGTTTCTTTTCTTATTTTTTCAGAATCTAAATCTTGATGGGTGTGCATATAAGAAGCATTAAATCCAGCAGAAAGTTTATTGGACTTCTCTTGATTAAAGCTGAAAATATCTTTCCGGAGTTCAATTTCAGCACCATACACGTACCCCGAATCGCCAGTGTTTAGAAATGAAATGTCGTTTGTAGAAGAGGCTAAAGTGATTTCGTTAATGGGATCCAAAATGTATTTTCCAAAGGCAGTGACGGATAAAAGTTCTGAGTTTTTAGGAAAAATTTCCCATTTTAAATCGAGGTTATAGTTTTGCGAAGGATAGAGGTCTGGATTACCAACTTTTACTTCCGTTACATCTTCGTAAATGAAAAGTGCGCGTTCTTTAAATTGTGGTAAGGTGTAAGTTTTACTGGCACCTAAACGTAAATTTTGTTTTTCATCTAATTCATACTTTAAGATCAGACTTGGCAAAAACTCATTTCGGTTGAAGGTGTTGCTCTTTCCTGAGGCGTCCAATTGTGTTCTCCAGGATACGGTCTGTTCAACTTTTTCAAAGCGTAAACCTGCCAAGGCACTCAGTTTATCTGAAAGTTTATATTCCACACTCGCAAAACCTGCATGAATTGTTTGTTCGCCATTATAGGTTTGCGGGGTTAAACCTGCAAACGATTCAATGCCAAACAACCCGTTTTCAAAGTTTTGTTGATTCAAGAATAAGTCCAAATCATCAGGGTTAACCGAAGTATTCAACTGATTTCCTGCAATCCTGAAATTGAACTGAATGGCCTCAAAATCCCGTTTTTTAAATCGTCCGTTATAACCTAAAGTCATTTTTCCTTTAGAAACGCCATTGGCATCTTCATCTAATTTATAGCTGACCGATAGATTGGCGGCCAACTCATCTTCAATCAAGTTTTGATAATAGCGGTTGTTATCGGTAATGGTATTTTGGGCAAACACATACCCGTTCGAAGCGTCCGAATACTTCAAGGTGTTTTGGGTTCTATCTGGCATATCGCCTTCTACTTTATTGTAAGAGGTTGCCCAATCAAAATCAAACGAATCAGACAGTTTATGATTTCCCAATAATTGGTTGATGAATAATGTATTCTGAATGTAGGTGCTGCGTTGTATGAGTCCGTTGTCATCTTCGGCAATGTCCCGAATAAACCCTTTATAACTATCCCTGGTTTGACTTGAGGAATTGACCATCAAAAAATTATAAGCTATTTTGTGATTTGAGTTGATGCGGTAATTGGCATTGAACATTCCCGTGGTATTGGTGTTATAAGAAAAGTGTTCTTGATTGAAGGATTTTAGCTTAGCACCTTGGGCATTGACGCTTTGATTAATGCATTCTCGATATTCAAAACCATTATCAAAACCTGCGGTGGCAAATACATTAAGACTGCCTTCTCGCCCAATTTTAAAAGATTGACCTGCTTTTAGGCCAATAGTACTGCCTAACGGTTTTTCTTTGATGGGTGCCAAACTGTTTTCAAAATTATAGCCGTTAAGAGGATTGTTGGGAATGCCATAGGATGAAAAGCCAGATCGGTTGGGACCATCCTGAAGTTGGAAGTCATTGAATTTATTAATGGAATTAGTGCCTAAAGTGCTGCCTAATGAAAACTCAAACAGGTCTTTGCCTTTGTAGTCGATGGACGTAATATCAATGTTACCACCAGCAAAATCTCCTGAAATTCGAGGCCCGTAAACTTTATCAATAGAGATGAACTCGACGATATCTGTAGAAAAGAGATCCAACGCAATGTTTTTCTTTTCGGGATCATTGGAACCTATCGGAAGTCCGTTAAGGGAAGTGGAGTTATAGCGATCTCCAAGACCGCGCACGTAAATCATGTTGGAGCCTTCCTGTATTGAAACGCCCGATGTTTTGATAACCGCGCCTGCCACATTGCTCACGCCTTTTCTTGACAATTCCATGATACCGATATTCTGCTTGATTTCAATGGATTTTTTTTGATCTAACAATAAAGCGACCTCACTTTCCTTTCGAGTGGTGGTTGAAATGACTACTTCATCTAAAGCGTCGGCACTGGCGACCATGTCCACATTAATGCTGACAACTTTTCCTGCCGTTAATGCCACCTCCAATTCCTGAGTTTGATAACCAACAAAACTGTAAATTAAGGTATAGCGGCCTTCGTTTAAATTGTCAAAGCTGTAAGTGCCATCCATGTCGGAGGTTGTCCCAATAGTGGTGCCTTTTATAAGCACGTTTCCAAAAGCTAAAGGCTCATCATTATATTCTTTATCAATCAGTTTTCCAGCAATCGAAGCTGTAGATTGTGCGCTTAGGATGGAGGTGAAAATAAGGGGCAGTAGTGTTAAAATGTACTTCATTTGTTGTTATGATTATTCATTGCAAAGAAAGTCATGATGGCCAAGAAGGAGGTTAACTCAAGATGAAACCTGCGTCATATAAAAGTTAGCGTAATGTTAGTTTAAGGTAAATTATTGCAAATTGGACTTCTTAATTTAACATTGAAAAATGTATCTTGCAGACGTATATAATCTTATTATGAACTGGGAGCAATTATTATCATTAAAACGATTTGGAGATACGCACAAGCGTATTCGGAAAGAACAAGACGAAACCCGATTGGGTTTTGAAGTCGATTATGATCGTGTGATTTTTTCTTCTGAATTTAGAAGTCTTCAGGATAAGACCCAAGTCATTCCGTTATCAGAAATTGATTTTGTACATACCCGTTTGACCCACAGTTTGGAAGTCAGTGTGGTAGGACGAAGTTTGGGACGTCGCGTCGGCCAAGAAGTATTGGCTAAATATCCTCATCTTCTAAGCATTCATGGCTATCAAGCCAACGATTTTGGCGCTATTGTGGCTGCGGCTGCATTGGCTCATGATATCGGGAATCCACCGTTTGGACATTCGGGCGAAAAAGCGATCGGAGAATTTTTTAGAAATGGCAAAGGGAAACATTTCCAAACCCATCTTACGGATAAGGAATATCAGGATTTATGTGATTTTGAAGGCAATGCCAATGGTTTTAAAATTTTAACGGAAAGTCGTGTTGGCAGATTGGGAGGTTTGCGTTTAAGCTATGCCACCCTTGGTGCTTTCACGAAATATCCTAAGGAATCCTTGCCTAAAAAACCAACGACTCATATCGCCGATAAAAAATACGGATTTTTCCAAAGTGAAAAAGAGGCTTTTGCTGAGGTTGCTGAAGAACTTGGACTTGTGAACCGTTCAGGAAATAAGGATTTAAGCTATGCCCGACACCCTTTAGCTTTTCTGGTGGAAGCTGCAGATGATATCTGCTATACCATTATCGATTTTGAAGATGGCATCAATCTGGGTTTGATTGATGAGGAATATGCCTTGGAATATTTGATAAAATTAGTGAGAGATACCATTAACACGACTAATTATCATGCTTTATCCAATACGGAAGATCGCATTAGCTATTTGCGTGCCTTGGCAATCAGTACCTTGATCAATGAAACGGTCGAGTTGTTTATGACCCATGAAGAAGATATTCTCAGCGGAAAATTTGATAAAGCCTTGATGGATGTTTCTAAATATCAAGCGCAGATTAAGGATATTATAAAACTTAGTGTTGAAAAAGTCTACCAATCTGAAGAAGTCGTGGATAAAGAAATCGCAGGATTTAAGATTGTAGATGGTATCTTGGATGTTTTTACAGATACGATTGTGAACCACCATCAGGGCACCTTGAGTAACTATCATAAGTTAATCCTTAAAATATTTCCAAAAACTTTAGATTTGAATCAAGGAACATTATATGAAAGCTTATTAGGCATCTGTAATTATGTGGCTAAGTTTTCAGATAGTAAAGCGATTTTAACTCATAAAAAATTGAGAGGGACGCATTTCTAAAAAGTAGCGTCCGACAAAGAATTAAGACCACTGCGATTTTAGAACCAAGAACAAAGACTGATCACATAAAAGTGTTGAACATTGGGATTATGATCTTTTTAGTGAGGATTTTTAAAAACAGAAAGATTATGAACATTAACGAATTTAAGCGCTGAAAGATCTTCATCGATACTATCGACCAAGATCAATAAAGTTTTAATTGGGTAAAAGTATTCTTTATTTGTGCTTCAGGGCATTAATTTGCTTGGACTTGATTGTGAGTAGCACCACTTCAAGGCTTTTTACAATATGATCGGGGCCAAATTGTGCCAATTGTTGCAATTCAGCCACGCTACCTTGTTCCACGAAAACATCGGGAACGCCTAATATTTTTATCGGAATATGATAATTGTATTCTGCGGCAAATTCTAAAATTGCTGATCCAAATCCACCCTTAACAGTGCCGTCTTCAACTGTAACGATGTGTTTAAAAGATGTGAAAATCTCATGTAAAAGTGCGTCATCCAAAGGTTTTACAAAACGCATATCGTAATGTGCGATATTCGCTTTGCTACGCAATTTTAATAGTGCTTCTTTTGCGTTTTGGGCTATAAATCCAACGGTTAAAACAGCGATATCTTTTCCTGCATTGAGTAATTTGCCTTTGCCAATCTCCAGTTTTTTATAAGGTTGTTTCCAATCCGGAATAACCCCATAGCCACGTGGATATCTTATGGCGATGGGATGTTGAAGCCCCAATTGCGCGGTGTACATGATGTTGCGTAATTCAGTTTCGTCCCGAGGAGCGAAAATAATGAGGTTGGGAATGCATCTCAAATATGCCAAATCAAAAACACCATGATGTGTTGCGCCATCTTCGCCAACTAATCCGGCGCGATCCAAACAAAAAATGACAGGTAAATTCTGCAGTGCGACATCATGAATCACCTGGTCATACGCGCGCTGTAAAAATGTGGAGTAAATATTGCAAAAAACGACCATACCTTGAGTAGCCATTCCTGCGGAAAGCGTCACGGCATGCTGCTCAGCAATACCCACATCAATGGCACGATCAGGCATTTGATCCATCATGAATTTTAAGGAACTTCCCGTTGGCATGGCTGGAGTGATGCCCACAATCTTTGGATTCTGTTCTGCTAATTCAAGTAATGTTAATCCAAAAACATCCTGAAATTTTGTGAGTGACGATGCCGATTTTGTAATCAAATCGCCTGTTGTGGCGTCGAATTTTCCTGGGGCATGATAGATGACCTGGTTTTCTTCTGCTTGTTTTAAGCCTTTCCCTTTAGTGGTAATCACATGCAAAAACTTAGGTCCTTTTACAGTTTTTAATCGTTGGAGTTCTTTGATCAGCGCATCCAAATCATGGCCATCAATAGGTCCAGTATAATCAAAATTTAAGGCTTCAAAAATATTATCTTGTTTTTGAATGCCATTTTTAACATTGGTCAAATATTGTTTGAGAGCGCCCACACTTGGATCGATACCAATGGCATTATCATTGAGGATGACCAATAAGTTAGCCTCGGTAACACCAGCATGGTTCAAGCCTTCAAAAGCCATCCCGCTTGCAATGGAAGCGTCGCCAATAATGGCGACATGGTGTCGCTCTTCGCCTTTTAATTGCGAGGCGATCGCCATTCCTAAGGCTGCCGAAATTGAAGTAGAGGAGTGGCCAACACCGAAAGTGTCGTAATCGCTTTCCTCACGTTTAGGAAAACCACTGATGCCGTGCAATTGCCGATTGGTATGAAAAAGCGACTTTCTGCCGGTTACTAGTTTATGTCCGTAAGCCTGATGGCCAACGTCCCAAACCAACAAGTCTTCCGGCGTGTTAAAGACATAATGTAAAGCGATGGTCAGTTCAACAACCCCCAGACTCGCGCCCAAGTGCCCTTCTTTGGTGGCCACGATATCAATAATAAAATCCCGCAGTTCTTTGGCGAGTTGTGGTAAATCATCTTGATTTAAAGCTCTTAAATCGGAAGGAAAATTGATATGATCCAATAATTTTTTCATCTGATTACAAAGGTAACACTTGAAATTGTATTTTTGATTTTTAACCCTTGAAGATTGTACCGTGGAAAATCCCTTTGATGATGTTTATTTTATGAGAAAAGCTTTACAGGAAGCTGAGATTGCTTTTGATAAAGGCGAGATTCCTGTGGGTGCCGTTATTGTGATTGACAATAGAATCATTGCAAGAGCCCATAACTTAACAGAATTGCTTACGGACGTCACGGCGCACGCCGAAATGCAAGCGATTACTGCGGCATCCAATTTTTTAGGGGGAAAGTATCTCACGAACTGTACGCTTTATGTGACCTTGGAGCCTTGCCAAATGTGTGCAGGCGCTTTATACTGGAGTCAAATAAGCAGAATAGTTTACGGCGCGACTGATGCCGAAAGAGGCTGTAAGGTATTAAATACCAAACTTCATCCGAAAACCGTCATGGTTGGCGGTGTTTTAGCAGATGAAGCAGCACAATTGCTAAAACGATTCTTTATTGAAAAACGGAATCTGAATTAAAACTTTTTCTCCTTGCCTTTATCGCGCATCTTGTCAAGATTTTCTTTCGTCAGCATATAGTCCTTGAAGTTTTTATCTTTCCATCGGTAATAGGAGAATATAGGAAATACAACAAAGAATAAACCAGCAATCCCAAAGCCGATCATTTTTTGTGAATATTCCGTTTCAAAAATAAAACCTCCGGCGATACTACAAATGGTAAGGATAGATAGGATAATAATTAAATATTTCATTTTTTTGTTTAAAAAATTAGACGCAAATTTTTCAAGAAATTAACCGTTCACTGAACATACT
>JBARDR010000060.1:0-4942 GCA_049795335.1 Gelidibacter sp.
TTCCTTCTGCAATACTGTTCAATTCACTGTGCACAATGGTCAAAAGATTGTCGACCTTATCCGGATTGGAATCAAACTGAATCCAAAGATTTGCAGTTTCGGTTGGTCGTTTTGTAACATTTCCATAGACAGAAGTACCATACGTACCACCTTCCTCTTCACGCAAACGTTCCATATACCTCAAATCGAGGACATCAGCCAAAGTTCTTGCAAGCAAATTGTTCTTTAAGTTATACTTGAAATTGTTTTTATATGAGATTCGGACCGTGCTTTTTGGGTCTTCCATTTTGATAAACACATCTTTATCAATATTGCTTTTCAGCCATTCAGAAGAATTATCCTTCCATAATTCAGGCTTATTTTTCGTCGGGATACTGGCAATATAAGTTTCCAATAATGGTTTTAAAGTTTCTATATCTAAATCGCCAACGATGAAGAATTCAAAATCGGAAGCATTTTCGAAACGCTCTAAATAGATTTTTTTAATGGTCTCAAATTTGATTTCGTTTCCAAATTCGGTATTGAAAATCCGTTTTTTAGGATTGTTGAATCCATATAAGTTGACCGTCACACTATCCTGAATTTTTTCATTGACATCTTCACTTCTTTGGATAATATAGTTATCAACTTGACCTTTAAAAACGTTATAGGCATCTTTATCAAAACGGGGTTGGACAAAACGAAGATGTACCATTTGTAACATTGTCTCGACATCTTTTGTGACCGAGCTGCCATAAATACTTTCGGTCAATTCAGAAATTTCAATATAGGTTTGCGCCGTTTTTCCAGCAGTAACTTTATTTAAATCTGTTATAGAATAATCGCCCAAACCAGATTGCTGTACTACGGTAGTTGCGTATTTCGCAGAAGGTAAATTAGCATCTTCTATAAGTGACAAGCCACCGTAACTAACGGCTTCCAATTGCACGTCGTTCTTATTTTTATCGCTGTGTTTATAATGAACTGTTATGTCATTACTCAATTTGAATGTTGTTGATTTCAAGGCTTTATTTTGCTTTTCTGAAACAATCTTTCCTGATTTGATATCTAAACTTGAAATCAGTGTTTTTCCGGAAAAAGCGTCAGAGTATGCCGTTAAGCTCGCATCATTTTCAACAGAATTAATGATGCTCAAAGCTTCTTGTTCGGTTAAATTATTGGTGGTTTCAACACCTGTGACAATCAAAGACCGATTTTTTTCTGTGTATAATGCTCTCAATCGCTCGTGAATGGCACCTATGGTTAGATTCGACAAAATAGTTTCAATAATTGGGAATTGCGCCTTCACATCGACCATGTCTTTGTGTTCCAAATAGTTTTGTTGAATGTCATACACTATCGCATAATGGGATTTATCGTCTTCCTTCGAGATTTGTGTTTCATAATAATTCCTGAATTGAGAAATGGTTCTGTCCATTTCCTCTTGTGTAAAACCAAATTTAACTGCACGGTAGATTTCTTCCATAACCACTTTAAAAGCCTCTTGCTGCTTCCCTGGTTTTGGAGAAATTGAAGCTGCAAATGCATCGTTTGCTCTTGACGTTTTACCGTAACTAATCCGTGTTCCTAAAAATGGTGTGTCAGGATTTTGAGCAATTTCGCCAATTCGAGCACTGAACATACTAGTAATCATGCTTTCTATCAAAGAGCGTTGCAAATCACCTTCCGTTTTATAGGTGGATGGTTTTGGATGTCTGATTGCAAATTCCAATTGAGCTGTCGTCACTTCCTTATCTTGAACCAATGCGTAAATTAGTTTTTCATTATCCGGAATATTTACTGTAAAACGCTCTTTAGGATTTTCAATCGCTGGTATATCTGAAAAAAGTGCTTTTATTTTTTGTTCTATCTCATCCGCATCAACGTCACCTATAATAGCAATGGCTTGTAAATCGTTTCGGTACCAATCGTGATAAAAGTCACGCAACGTTTTATAATCAAAATTGGCGACGATATCCATTAAACCAATCGGCATCCGTTGGGCATAAATGGTATTGTTGAACATCACGGGTAAACTTTGTTGAAAAATTCGCATACCGCCAGATTGCCGTGTTCTCCATTCTTCTTTGATAACGCCACGTTCAGCATCAATTTCTTCATCCGTCAACAACAATCCATCGGACCAATCTTTTAAAATCAACAAACACGTATCGATTAATTCAGGTTTGGTTGGAATGTTGTTCATGTTGTAAACAGTCTCGTCAAACGACGTGTACGCATTGATATCCTGTCCAAAGACCGCTCCTTCTTTTCGCAACGTATTCAATACACCTTTTCCAGCAAAGTTTTCTGTACCATTAAATGCCATGTGTTCTAAAAAATGCGCCAAACCCTGTTGATCGTCATTTTCCAAAACAGAACCTACATTCTGAATGATGTAATAACTCGCAGCATCTTTGGTCACATCTGTGGGATAGATATAATAGGTCAGGCCATTTGACAATACGCCTTTTACGATGGTTTTATTTTGAGGCAGTTGCTTGTTTGTATCTATGACTTGCGCGTGAAGACTAAAACTAATAAATACGGTAAAAAGATAGATAAATTTTTTCATATTAATAACTGTTATATTCATGATGATCAATGTCTTGAAAACTTAAAATCATTTTCAAATTAGGCAATAATTGCTACTTTAGAATTAAAACCAAAGACTATCAACGCTCTGGTTTTAACTCTATAAAAAATGTTTAAAAAATGTGATTCTGAATTTGTTCGGCTCTAAATATCCAAGCTATTGAACAAGGTTTTCAATTTTTCCTCGGAAGGCCTAGGTGCATCATAATTGACGATGTTACCTTGGGGATCAATCAATATAAAACGTGGTATGCCGTAGATAAAATAATCAGAAATAAATTGTGATTCATAATCCTTGTCCGCCAATATTTGAATACCACCCATATTCTTATCCTTAATCATCTTACGCCACTTTTGCTCGTCCTTTATATTATCAATTGAAAGACTTACAAATTTGATGTTCTTGTCATGATATTCCTTTTCTACTTTTTCCAAGAATGGAATTTCCATAATGCAAGGGACACACCAAGTAGCCCATACATCAATATAGACATAACTTCCTCTGTAATCTTTTAAAGAAGATGTTCCTCCAGCATAATTGGTATAATCATTAAATTCTGGAGATGGTTTCCCTGGGCCTAATTTTTCATTTATTTCCAATTGCTCCGTACGTAGTGCTAAAATACTTTTCTTAAATTCTTCAATATCATTTTTTTCTTTCGTTACAAAAGAAGAATCCAATACCGACGCTTTTTTGGCTAATTCAGCATGAAAATCATCCATAAATTTTGTGGTGGTCGTGGTGAAATCGTTCTCATTCAAACCCAAATACTGTTGGTAGTCCTTTCCATAGAGTCCACTAATACGTTTGGATTTATATTTCAGAAAGTTATTTTCTTCTTCACCTTTTCCTGTAAAGGTTAACGTTTCCACAATCTTATCCGAATTAAAGTCGATCTGAAGGTCCATGTCATTTCTAAGATACAATGGAAAGACGTTGTCGTAAACAGCATTAAAAGAGGTTGGATTTTCAAGCTTTAAAGTGTCCCTGAAATTTCCGTCCTTATCAACTGCAATAACCAAAGATTTTGAAGTTATCGGGTTGAATAGTCTGAAGTTGGTACTGTCTACAACGTTGGTAATTTTTCCGTGTATAACGGCATAATCTCTTGGTGGTTGAGCATCATCTTTACACGATACCATCACTAATAAAAGCGCGATAAAAAATATGTTTTTCATAATTGTATGTTTTAAAACTTGTGTTATTAATAACCTGGATTTGGTAGAACATTAGGGTTGCCCGTAAGAACGTCCTGTGGAATTGGCAATATAAATTGATTGTCTGAAACAATGGTTGGTTTTATTGAAGAGGCATCGCTATTTCCTAAAACATCAAAACGCACCATATCGAACCATGGTTCGCCATTTTCAAAAAACAGTTCCAATAATTTTTCCTGACGAATATCTTCTAGCAAAGTAGGGATGTCCGATAAATCTTTTGGATCAACTCCTGCACGATTTCTAATAACATTCAAACTGCTCAACGAGGCATCCAAATCACCACCCAAACGTCTTGCTTCTGCTTCAGCATGTACTAAAAATATTTCGGCAAGTCTTAAATGATATAATGTATTTCCTTGATCACCAGATAAACCTTGAAATGGATATTTTCCTTGGTTATTCGAGCCTTTCGTAACATCTGAATAAGCATAACTAAATCGTGGATCGTAGTTTGAACCGACGCCTGATAAACTTCCATCGTTTATTGTGCCAACCTGCACATCTGCTGTCGCCCTCAATGTTTCGCTATAGACAGTGTTATTGATCAGACCCATATTACTTCCGCCTTCTGGTATTGGGCCGGAAAGTGGCGCAAAAATAACTTCTGATGAATTAAAACTATTCACAAAAATATCTCCGAATTGTGCTTCTAAAACATAACCTTCACTATTGTTAATGACTTCACTAGCCAAAATTGCTGCAAGGTCATAATTACCTGTATATAATTCTACTTTAGATAATAGCGCTTTCGCAGCCAAACTTCCTGAATAATAATGGTCTATAAAAGTCGGTCCGTTTGCAACTGCATATTCCAAATCTTCTTTTATAAAATCATATACTTCTTGTACGGTATTTCGAGGAGCAGATACTAGCTCTATAGAGAACTCACTTCTTAATACAATTCCAAGATTGGAGTTTAGATCGTAAAATTGACCGAAATAACGTAACAAATTAAAATTGGCAAATGCACGTTGAAATTTAGCTTCAGAAATCATTTCATCTCTCCTTTTTTCTGAAAGACCAATGGCTTGGCCCGCTTCTAAACCATCAATTAAAAAATTACTTTCGTTAATAATTTTATAATGAGCACTGTATAAATTTCCCAGTACAGGATTGATTACAGGAACTTCATTCGTGTTGTAGCCCT
>JBARDR010000061.1:0-5330 GCA_049795335.1 Gelidibacter sp.
CACATACTCTTCCACATTAATATCACCTCCCCAAGTTAAGGTCACGTCTTTATAAAGTCCGTCAGTACCATTGGTCGGAATCAATAAAGGGGCTGCTACAATAGTGCTGTTAAACACCTCGAGTAACACCACCGAACTATTTGTTTTAATACCTGAAGTACCTGTTGCGGTAATAGTATAACTCCCTGGAGTGGCATTGCCCATATTACTAACTGTCATAGTTACTGCAGTACCATTTGCCGTTGCGGACGCTGGGCTAAATGTAGCTGTAGTTCCCGCTGGTAAATTGGTAGCTGAAAAAGTAGTACTTTGATTGAAACCCTGATAAGCGTTATAAGTAAAATTATAGACGGCATTATTTGGTTGACAAGCAACAACTGATGGGTTCGAAAAATTTAAAAGAAAGTCAACATTAATAATTTTGAAATCCGAAATGTTCACATTATAAAATATATTGCCAACACTCTCCACCATAATTCGCGCTTTGGAAGTGACGGTTCCACTCGGAACTGAAATTTGATGAGAACCATCATTAGGCACATTAGATGCCAAGGTATATGGAAAAGTCAGACCACCATCAATGGAAAGCTTGATGTTAACCGTTGAAGTGTTTATAGGAGCGACATTAGTATTTGCCACATCCCAAGAAACCGTTTTATTTGCCCCCACTTCCCAAGTTATATTGGACGTTTGTGAAGTGACCTTAAATGGGCCTGCAGCTGCTACTGCGGTCACCTTCATAGCATCAACGGCTGTCTGTCCCCCTCTTGGATCATTATCTCTAACGGTTAAAACAAAGTTAAGAGCTCTTCCCACCGCAGGCAACTTTTCCCAAGTTGTTGAAGTGCCGCCATTTGACAGGATATCTGGCAATCTCGGAATGTATCTCACAGGACTCCGTGTACCTTGAAAAGAACGCACCATCGGACCCAGTTCTGTAGTTGTGGTTGGCATACCGGCTGGTCCTAAATCAAATTCTTCCCAAGTATAGGTATGCGTCGCAGTGCCGTCCCCATCTGTTGAAGCACCGGTCAACTTATAAGGCGTAGAAATCGGAATACTATAGGATGCGCCTGCATTTGCTGTAGGTGCTGTATTTCCAGTAGGACTCAAAACGGAACAGGTACTGGTGCCTACCGTAATATTAGTCCATATCTGACGCAAACTCGCTTGATGAAAATAATCACTGCTATTGTTTTGGACATTTTGAGGACTACAAATACCAGCATAAGCCATAATAGTGGATCCACTTCCTGGCTCAAAAGCTGTTTCACCTGATCTATTTCCTCCAGAACAATTACCTGCAGTTCCATTAAAAGTGTGCGTAGCTCCAAACTGATGTCCGATTTCATGAGCTACATAATCAATAGAAAATGGATCGCCTGCAGGATTTGTCAAACCCGTGGTTCCAGCACCTTTATTATTTGCACAAACACTTCCTAAATACGCCCTACCACCAGAACCAGTGGTAAAAGTGTGTCCAATATCATAGCTGGTTGCACCAATTAATCCATTGATAATTCCGGTGGTGGCTCCAATATTTTCGCTATTTGTAAAAATACTATTGCCGGTGGTCGAAATCAAAAGATCATTATTAGCCACTAAAGTCATTCTCATGGAGAGTTCTCTATCATAAATACCATTGACTCGTGTCATCGTGGTATTAATGGCTGCCAAAGCAGAGGCTACCGTTCCGCCGTGAAAATTGGTATATTCAATACTGGTCCCAACGGCCAATCTAAAGGTTCGCGTTGTCCCATCATTGGCATTCCGTGCCGCTGTGAAATCAACCTCAAAACTATTTCTGTTAAAAACATCGTCTTCAATAAAACCGCATTCAAATAGGTTTTGTGATACAGGAATATCCTGTCTTGAAAAGGCTTTATAAACGCCATCGGTGGTATATGGATTGACCAACTCAGTACTTTTGTCGATCGACATGGTCATGGTATGCAATCCTTCTGGGGAAACACTGAAATAAATAACTGTTGAAGGGTTTTTTACACTATATCCCACATAAGAACGAATTTCAGGGAATTTCGCCTGAAGTTCCGGCGCCATTACTGAATAGTCCATGATCCTGAAAACTTCCATAGAGCCGTCCGCATTTGGGAAATCAAGAAGCGCCTTGGATTGCGTTCCCGAAGTTCGCTCTGGCACATTCTGTAATTTGGATTTCAAATTGGACATATCTAATTGATAATAGGTCGCTTTTGAAGGTTTAGATTCCTGAGGAAATACTTTCTCTTGAGAAACACTGTTCTTGGTGATCATCGTCCAAGGAGAATTACCTTGCTGACCAAAAGTCATAGAAAAGGCAAAAATCATGATAAGGAACACACTTGATTTTAAGTACTTGTTTTTCATAGAATGTATAATTATATCGCGACGATAACGTTTAGAGCAGTGAAAGTTACGTTCAAATTAAATAGATCACAAAAAAAGCATAATGATTCTAAGTGTCCTTTGAAAAACGCCAATTTATCCAAGTTCCTTAACGTATAGTCGTTCTTCTAAAAAATCGAAAATGTTCAACGTAAAACATTAATATTCTTAGGTATCTTCCAAATTACCCTACATAGGTTCCAATTCATAGATAGTAATTTTTTTTAACCTCTTAAATAGTTATTTTTACAAAAAAATCACTTGAAGGTAATTACAGCATCAGACCGTTCCATTCCGCAAACAGCGTCAGTAGTTACTATTGGTACTTTTGACGGCGTTCATATCGGACATCAAAAAATCATCAAAAAACTCACGAAAAAAGCGTCTGAAAAGAACTTAAATTCTGTCGTGCTTACCTTTTTTCCGCATCCGCGCATGGTCTTACAGCAAAATTCAGATATTAAACTCCTGAATACCATTGCTGAACGCAAAGAAATCCTATCAGCCTTAGGATTGGATTATATTTATGTAAAAGAGTTTACAAAAGATTTTGCCAACCTTTCTGCAAGTGATTTTGTCAAAACGATTTTGGTTGATACGCTTCATGCCAAATATGTCATCATTGGTTATGATCATCAATTTGGCAAAAATCGAAGTGCCAACATCGATGATCTGAGAAAGTTTGGAGCAGAATTTGGTTTTGAAGTTGAAGAAATTTCTGCCCAAGATGTAGAAGATGTTGCCGTAAGTTCCACCAAAATCAGGTCATCACTTCTTTCTGGCGACATTAAAACGGCAAATGCCTTTTTAGGTTATGAGTATTATATTAATGGCACTGTTGTAAGAGGCAAAGGTTTTGGCAAAAAAATGGAGTTTCCTACAGCAAACATAAGCGTTGATGAAACCTATAAACTCATTCCTAAAAATGGCGTTTATGTTGTGGCTTCTTCTTATAAAAATAAAACCATCTATGGCATGATGAATATTGGGGTTAACCCAACATTCGACGGCGATAAAAAGACTATTGAAGCGCATTTTTTTGATTTTGATGAAGACCTTTACGACCAGCATTTAAAAATCTCATTTTTGGCCCGACTCCGGGATGAGCGAAAATTTGAATCGGTTGAAGCACTTATTGAGCAATTAAGACAGGATCGACTTAATGCCAAACAAATTATTGCCAACCGCAATGCACAAACTCCTCTTTAAACATATAGACAACAGTGCACTGATTGTGTTCCGAATTATTTTCGGCTTTCTGATTTTCATGGAAAGTATTGGCGCAATTTTCACCGGTTGGCTCCGTCGTACGCTGATTGAACCACAGCAAACATTTTCGTTTATAGGATTTGAATGGCTGCAGCCACTGCCAGGAATCGGGATGTACATTTGGTTTGGTGTGATGGGACTTTGCGGACTTTTCGTAATGGTGGGTTATAAGTACCGATGGAACATGCTTGCGTTTACCCTGCTATGGACGGGAAGCTATTTGATGCAAAAATCATCTTACAACAACCACTATTATCTATTGATGCTGCTCAGTGCCATCATGGTATTTCAACCGGCAAATACCTACTTATCTGTTGACGCTAGATTAAATCAAAAAATCAAAAAAATTTCAATGCCGCATTGGTGTGCCTTGGTATTCATTTTACAGATGTTTATCGTTTACACTTATGGCGCCGTGGCAAAAATTTATCCTGATTGGTTAGATGGCACAGTCGCTGAAGTTTTGATGAAGGGCAAAAAAGATTTGTGGTTAGTTGGAGAAGTTCTGCAGCAAAAATGGACGCATTACACCATTGCTTATGTTGGTATCTTATTTGACGGATTGATTATTCCATTATTGTTATGGAAACGCACGCGAAAATTTGCGTTTTTCGCTTCCGTTTTCTTCCATCTGTTCAATTCTTTCGTATTTCAGATTGGGATTTTCCCTTATCTATCTTTGGCATTTACCCTTTTCTTTTTCCCGACCAAAACCATTCATAAGTTATTTTTAAAACGGAAACCTTTTTATGATCAAAACGAAGTCATCGTGCCGAAATATAATAAAGCATTTGTGACCATTTTTGTCATCTATTTCATTGTTCAAATAGGGCTACCACTTCGGCATTGGTTTTTTAAAGACGATGTGCTCTGGACAGAAGAAGGCCATCGTTTATCCTGGCGCATGATGCTTCGTGCTAAAAGTGGCCGAACAACGTTTAAGGTTGTGGATGCCAAAACCAATTTAGAAATCCCGATTCAAATAGAAGATTATTTGACTCCAAAACAGCAGCGCACGGTAAGCACTAAACCCGATGTCATTTGGCAATTTGCCCAACGTTTAAAAAAGATGTTTGCCGCTAAAGGCATCGCCGTAAAGGTTTATGTGAATTCTTCGGTTCGGGTCAATGGTGGCCCACTCAACGAGTTCATTGATCCCAAGGTCGATTTGGCCAGTGTGAAATGGCATCCATTAAAACACAGCGAATGGCTGAGACCTTCCCAACTAGAAAACGCGCCGAAAAAATCGGAGGATAAAGATTATTTTGACTGAAATTAAAAGACTACCCAACGACGCTTAAAATTTACTTATTTTTACCATCAAATTAAACAAATATGTTACAAGTACCATTTATTAGAGATCACAGAGAGAAAGTGATTGCAGGTTTGAAAAAAAGAAACCTTGATGCTGCGCCAATGATTGATGAAGTCATTGCCCTTGATGAAACCCGACGTCGTTTACAAACGGAATTGGACAACACCTTGGCAGAATCCAACAGTTTATCTAAAGAAATTGGCATCTTGTACAAATCTGGTCAAGCCGATCAGGCCAATGCTTTGAAGGCAAAAACTGGCGAATTAAAAGAAGCTTCAAAAACACTTGGAGATGATCTGAATACGACCGTAGAGGCTTTGAACCAATTGCTCTATAAACTTCCAAACGTCCCTCATGACAG
>JBARDR010000062.1:0-2597 GCA_049795335.1 Gelidibacter sp.
ATCTCATACCTCTATGTGTCTGAAAGCATGGAAACTACTATTTACGAAACCAGATCATCCTTATATGACCGACTTACAATTGGAACTTTTGAATTACAAGCCCCTTTACAAGTCATATCCCTAAATAAAATAGAAGAATTAGGTCCTTTTGAAATCAAAGAGAAACAGTTTGAAATGGAAGAATTTATAAATATTAGACCTTATCTTATAAAATTGCAAACAGAATTATCAAAACCTATTCGAAAGCATGATTCTACTTTAGATTACCTTCCAACTCAATACCTTTGCGAGTTTACTAAAGCAACATGGCAGGCAATTGAATACAAAAGCGCCATGCATCCAGGCGGTTATAATCTTGCCGTATTTGATGATAGCGATATGGTTTGTACAGAAGCTGCTTTTATTGATATTACCAATCTAAAATATGGCTATGAGCCTATTTAAAAATGTTTTAAAAAACTGAAAATTTATAGCATTTTTTGTATTCAAATAATTTTTAATAAGATTTCAAAAACTAAGAAGCACCAATACATATGAAAAGTAAATTTTCCAATATACTGAAAAAGCTATTTCTTAGCTCTGTTGCAGGTATAGCTGCAAACAACACTGTAGTGGCATCATCGACCATAGAAACTTTTGCTCTAGATATCAACGACAATGAATTCTCAATAACTAAAGAAAAAGATTTAAGCCCTAAACTACTACTTAAACTTAATAATGGAAATCACTGGACAGCGTTATCACATCGTAGTCATAGATCACACTCATCCCATAGATCACACTACTCCAGTACAACAAGTAGTAGTTCTACAAGAGCCACTAATTCAGGAAGTTCCAGAACATCTAATTCCAATAGCGGATCAAGTAGTTCTTCATCTTCGACATCAACTCCTTTAAAATTTAACAGTAGCGGCTCATCAAACAACAATTCAAATAGCTCAAGCCCACAAACAAATACTTTTAATAGCACAAAACCATCTAGTAATTCATCTGTATTTCGTGCAACATCATTAAAACTTGGTGATCGAAATCTTAAGCTAGGAATGTCTGGAAGTGATGTTACTCAACTTATTAATATTTTATTGAAAAAAGGTTTTCTACAACTTGAAAATGGAGAAGTTTTAGTTTATGGAAGTTATACTTATGATGAAACTATCGAAGCTACAGTAAAAAGATATCAGAAAGATAATAATCTAACAGTTGATGGGAACTGTGGTCCCACAACAGTTTATCACTTATTAAACAAATAAAATGAACATAGAACTCTGTAACGAAACTAAAATCGTTATCAGCATACAAGATTCACTTTACAGTTCTGCTGTAATACACAAATGTTTTTATTGGTACTCAAGTAAATTTGACATTGATATAACAAAAAAAGAGAATTCTTTTATTGTTACCATAATGAACATCCCTGCTGATCTCGATAGAGAAGCCTTGTTATCTACCATAAGAAAGAATCTAATTGATTTTAATACCAGAGAGATAATTAACAAAGAGACCAGTGATATACGAACTCTTCTTGTTGCAAAAGCTTTTGCAAATGAAGATGATTTTGAAGAACCTCCAATGGGACTTTTAGATGACACTGTTGGCTTTTCTCCATTCGATTTCAAATAGTACATAAGAACATGAATACAATATCAGTAAAGGAGTTTCGAACATTCAAACCTCTAGAGTACTATGAGAATCATCATCATTACTTTCTTCTACCTTTTCGATTTCATCAAATTAATAATGAAAAGGAAGTGTTGGTTAATGAAGTTGGTGATTTTATAATCGCACCTATCGGCACAGCAACTCGCATAGCAAATAGATTAATAAAAAATGACGAAACTATCTATGCTGATTTGATTGCTAATTTTTTTATTTCAGAAAAACCAATTCCTAATTTAATTGACGTATTAGCTACTAGATATCGCACCAAGAAATCATTTTTAGATGAATTTACGGCCTTACACATTTTTGTAGTATCACTGAGATGCAATCATTCTTGTCATTATTGTCAAGTATCACGCGTATCTGAAAATAGACAAGACTTTGATATCTCTATAGAAAACTTGAAGGCAGGTGTTGACCATATGTTTAGATCTCCATCGTCTTCGCTTACAATGGAATTTCAAGGTGGTGAACCGCTTTTAGCATTTGACAAAGTTAAATATGGTGTTGAATACGCTAACTTTTTAAATGTAAGACATAAAAAAGATATCACGTTTGTTATTTGTACGAATGCGACTGTCTTTACTGATGAAATTTTAGATTTTTGTAATGAAAACAGCATTGTAATATCAACATCATTAGATGGACCAGAATTCTTACATAATGCCAATAGGCCAAAAACTGGAAAGAAAAGTTACGAATTGGTACTAAATGGTATTAATACTGCTAGAGAAAAGATTGGTCATGACAAGGTTTCAGCTTTAATGACTACTACAGCTTTAAGCTTAGATTATCCAGTAGAAATTATTGATAACTATATTGAAAATGGATTTAGCAATATTTTTTTAAGACCGATTAGTCCCTATGGATTTGCATTAAAGAATGTGAAAAAAAATCATTACCACACTCAAAAATATCTAGATTTCTATAAGAAAGGA
>JBARDR010000063.1:0-2801 GCA_049795335.1 Gelidibacter sp.
TAAACGCATTCTTAAAGAGTTTCCGTACTTTTTCCATTTTGCATAATCATATTCATATGCTGGATCCAATTTTTTAAGAGCATTATCTGGATTAGAAACCTCAAGATCGAAAGCATTAGTAGCTTCTTTTAATTCTTGAAGCATGTAGTAGTACACTGTTTTCACATCACTGTATTCTGGATTCACACCTTGGAATCCATCCACTGGAATAGGACCAAAGTTATCAGACATTTCACTCATGAGGTAAGCACGCCAAATTCTTGCAACTTGTTTAAGATTGTGAGTGTGCTCTTTTGCTGTACCAGCCGCAATTTGTTGATCTGCAACTTCAATTCCGGCATTAAGGTTTCTTAACCATTTAGATACATAGCCATTGTAATAGTCACTTGACCAATCATCGTTAGCACTACCTGTGGTTAATCCACCGCTTCTGGTCATACCACCGACGCGATCCCAATACAACACGAATACACGCTCAGCAATGTGTGGATCCATTTGCGCACCACCAATAGCACCGTTAATAAAATATTCTATTTGTACCTGGTCGCCACTTGCTGCGACCGGATCGATATTTATTTCCTCAAACTCAGAGCAGGATAGGAATGCTAACAGCACGACACCAACTAAGCCTGTTTTTTTAATTATATTTCTCATAACTTATATATTATAATTTTTGTAACTTAAATGATACGTTAATTTTAGAAACTTAAAGATACGTTTAAGAATACGCTACTTGTTGTAGGAGGCGAAAGGTATTCGAAACCTGTTGCGTTAGTAGACGTTGCGAAAACTGACTCTGGATCGACACCATTCATTTTATTATTCAACATCCAAACATTATTTGCGGAAAGTCCAACTTTAACATTTTGGATACCTGAATCTCCTAACCACGCAGAAGGAAAAGTATAGTTAAGGTTCACGTTTCTTAATCTAACGTTAGTTCCATCATAAATATTAGCCTCATTAATCCCTAAGTTACCAGATCTTAATGTAATAGCCTCCCAATATCTTTGTGGAGAAACACCTAAGGTATTCGCTGTGTAGCCACCTGTTCCATCACTTACAACACCGTCAACAACAATATCAGCTCTTTCACCGTTAACTACGGTCACTGCAGCATTACCTGATTGTTGAAGCGCATGGTTTGAACCAGAAAACATTTCACCACCAATACGTGCATCAATCAAGAATCCGAAAGAAACGTTTTTATAGCTAAAGTTGTTTGTAAAACCCACCATTGCTTTAGGTTGTTGATTTCCTAATTTAAACTTTTCGCCGTTATTTGCAGCTGTAGGCAATCCTGTACCATCTAAAATTAATTTTCCGAAATCAGCACTTGATGCATCTTCAACTCTAGCAAATTTAGTTCCCCAAATTTCGCCATAGCCTCCACCTTCAATTGCTAATACTGCCAAGTTGTCAAAACCTCCTAAACGGAATTGAGAAACATCATCAGTTAATCTTTCAATGGTGTTTTTATTGGTAGAGTAGTTAATACTTGCATCCCAGTTTAAACCATCTGGATTATCAAGAATCCTTCCATTAATAGACACCTCAACACCTGTATTTTGAACATCTCCAGCATTAACCATCTTAAAGTTATAACCACTTAAGGGGTCAAGAGGTAAAGGAATTAATTGATTTGTTGCATTTGATTTGTACCAAGCAGCATCCAATCCCAAACGGTTATTGAAAAAACGGGCTTCAAAACCAATTTCTTTTGATTTAATCAACTCACTCTTTAAGTTAGGATTAAATAAGGTATTGTTTGTTCCTGCAGTCGTATTTCCATTTTCATCATTCCCAATCCAATAGCTATTGTAAAGTTTATATGGCTCAAGGTCATTACCTACAGTTGCATAAGATGCTCTAATTTTACCAAAAGTTAACCAACCTGGCAATTCAGAACCTGCTTTTCTCATCATATCCGTAAATACAAATGATGTACTGATAGATGGATAAAAGAATGATCTATTTTCTTCACTTAGCGTAGAAGACCAGTCGTTACGTCCTGTAAAATCAACAAATAAGAAACCATCATAGTTAACTTGGAAAGTTCCGTAGATAGAATTTGTTTTTCTTTCAGATGAACCTTGGCTTATGATTGGTTTATTGACACCATTATTTAATGAGAATAAGTTAGGCACCACAAGGTCTCCTGAACTTCCACTAATATGGTTAGAACTTCTGCCCATGATGTTACCACCAAGAGTTGCAGATCCGCCAAATTTTCCAACTAGATTATCTTGACTAGCCATTAATAAGAAACTGAAGTTTTTCTCGATAAAAGCATCTTTTCCAAAAGAATATCGCCCTGTATTATTTCCTGGGCTACCAGCATATAATTTAGATTCAGTTGTGGTGGTATAAATATCTGCACCAGCTTTTACTTCTGAACTCAACCAATCGGTAATATCATATTTTATAGATCCATTCAACAAGAAACGATCTCTTGCATCAGCACTTAATCTGTTTTCCGCAGACCAGTAAGGATTTTCAGCGTTCTCACTAACAAACCATCTCATTTTACCAAATTGATCAGTCGTATTTCTAAACTGAGAAACGTCCATTGACACTGGCAATCTTGCAATTGTACCGAAAGCATTACCATTGTTAGCACCATTTAAAGGTCTATTACCCGCTTTGGTATTGATATACTGCACTTTCACATCGGAAGTCCATTTTTGAGTCTCACCAAATTTTGTTACCGCTCTGGTAGTTAAGTTTAATCTTTCTAATGTTGTTCCAGGGATATTACTATCATCATTCAAGTAATTGGCAGACGTGTACAATGATGTACC
>JBARDR010000064.1:0-10801 GCA_049795335.1 Gelidibacter sp.
TATAACAGGATTTAATCAATAATCTGTATAGCTATTTTAGGACGGGTCAAGTTACGGGTCAGTTAAGGTCTGCTATAAGGTTATAGCATAGTTATAGCGTGGTTATAGCGTGGTTATAGCGTAGTTATAGCATATTTTGCACCTATAAGACCGCTATTAAAGACAGCTTAACTCCATCATGAGCCCATAGGTTATTAACTGCTAAAGAAATACTAACAACAGTTTAGGGGGTATCAAAAAAAGTTGCGAAGTAATCAAAAACCGTGATTATCGAAGGATTAAGCAGTACACTGCTATTTGCCCCACTATTAATACCGCCATTGTATTGGTGGGTTAATAAGCCGGCTGAAGTTGAAAATGAAGTTGATAATAAAATTGAAGGGCAGTGCTTTTACAAAGACCTTTCAGCTTTTAAAAACCTGAAAGGTCCTAATAACCTAAACAATGTTCCGCAGTAAGATAAAAAACGAATGCGATAAGTTACTACCCACTAATTAACAGAAATTAAATGAATGTCAAAAACAAGTACAGACCCTCCAGGAATTCCAGGACGCCCCTGACTTCCATATCCTAAATGCGACGGAATTAATAATTTACCTTTGCCACCTTCTTTAAAATAAGTAATTCCTTCTGTCCATCCTTTTATGACTTGTTGTAATCCAAACGAAATTCCATTAGTGTCACTTTTATCAAAAGTCTTGCCATCTAAAAAATAACCTTTATAAGCTACAGTTACCTTAGAGGTTACCGTTGGCTGCTCACCAGAGCCAACCTCATCAATAACATAATACAAACCGGAAACACTTTTTTTAGCATCCAAATTGTTCTGGTCAATATAGGCTATAATGTCTTCATTATTTTTTTTTTTATAGTCTCCAGCGCCATCACTTTTACTGCATGAAGTTAAGACGGCAAATACCAAAACCATTAAAGTGTGTTTTTTCATAAATATTTATTTTTTAAGGGATCAAATATAGGGGAAACGAAATGATAAACACTACCAAATCATTTTGTCCTTTGCAACTGATAAAATAGCATAACACTTGAACGTGCGGAACACAACCAAAATCGTAAGGAGCGCAAAAACATAAAACCTTACGACCTTCATGTAATCCTTTGCAAACATTAAGGTGAACAATTACTCCTACGTCTATATTTTCTTCTATTAAAACCTAACTATATGATCTTAAAAAACCTACTTTGTTGAACTTTAAAAATGATAAATAACTAAAAATTAACTAGTTAAATAAATCATTATTTTATATGTTTGAAAATCAAACTTATACTCTAAAATACAGAATGATCCATCTCATTAAATTTTCAAAACCCCTAATTCTAAGTCTTTTTGGCCTCATCTTATTCTCAGGTTGCAACAATAAGAATTATATTATTAAAAGTGATTTTGCAACCTATACCGAAGGCTGGACAATTACTGGCGACGCTCAGGGCGACTTTTCAGAGCCCTCCTATGCCAGTGAAGGTGGCGTGACCGATGGCTATATATTTGCTGATGATGACATACAGGGCGGGGTTTGGTATTTCACGGCACCAGACACTTATCTAGGGTATAAAAATGAATTTTATGGCGCTATTCTTAGATTCAGTCTCTTACAGGAATCTAAAATGTCCAGACAATTTGTGAGTGACGATATCATTCTTAAAAATGGAAATAACCAGATCACTTACATCTTTGATAAAGAAAATTATCCAGGTAAAAACTGGACTGATTATGAGGTGAAAATCAGTGCTGATCAAGGCTGGTTTAAAGGTGGATACAATAGTAAAGTTAAAGCTACCGAAGCCGAGATTAAAGGCATCCTCTTTAATATAACCCAATTTTCAATTCGTGGCGAATTTGAAACAGGCCCAGATACGGGCGCTTTGGATCATGTCATCATTTCTAAAAAATAAGGATAAAACCTCTTAGGCACAGAAAACCTGAAAGGCTCGAGATCTTCATTTTTCTAGAATAGTGGAACCTACAAACCGACGGTAAGTCCATTCACATCTTAGGATTGCACCAATTATCGCTAGCGATAAAGTTTAGATATAATTTGATTTTCAGCCGGTTTCCCCGAGCAGTTCTTTATTTTTACCAAAACACATTTTCTTCACTCGTACAGAATCACACAGGAAAAAATCGATGGTTACCTCATTTTTAATCTTCGGATTCATCTCGTTTATAAAGGCACAAACAGAAACACTGGAAGATCGTCTTTATGAGTTGCCTGACGTCATTTTCACAAAAGATAATGAATCGGAAAACAAATGCTCACACAATTAAACAGCGTCAAAATCCTAAAAGACGACCGAATACTAAATAAAAGAAGCTGAATTCTAAAGTTGGTCCATAAATATCAAATAGAATGTTATTTTAGCTTTAATGTTAAAATCCGCTACTTTAATAATTCTATTTTTAGTCCTTGGTCATACGCAGCTCCATGGACAAATTTTGGCGGATGCCATTACCCATAAGATAGCATTAGTAAACAATCAAAATATTGAAGCATTACGAATTGATTTCGATGCATCTTTTGAAGACATAAAACAGGAATCCAATTGGAAACCTTATGATTCCACTTACACGACCACGCCCAAAACCGCTGTTTGGCTGAAATTTGAAATAGAAAACAGGACAAAGGATAACATCATCAATTATGTATTCAGTGCTGGATACTACAACATTATCTACCAGCAAAGTAATCAAGACAATGAAGATCTGGAAAACGTATTTTTTATGCCCAGCCCGGAAAGATTTAATCTACCTCAGAATTTCTTCACACCCCTGAGATTATCACCTTTTCAAAAATCGGAGGTTTATATAAAACTTGACGCCAACAACACCAAAAGTAGCCCCAACATTCCTGAAATCTATTCGCAAATCAGTTATTCTGTATTCTCTTCGAACACCCAGGACCAAGTAATTTCGATAGGCTTCATTTACTTTTATATCATTTCACTAGCCACTATTTTCGTCTTTGCATTAGTGTTTTGGTTGCGTTTGCTTGAAAAACTCTACCTCTACTATTTAGGGTATTTGTTGTTTCAATTGGTTTATGGCTTTTTAGTATTACGGCACACCTCAGCACCCATTGGCAACTTTTTTAAAAACATCACAAAGTTTGCGAGTGATTTATTTGAACCTGTACAATTTCTTTTTATTGGATTTTATGTGCTGTTCATTTTACAGCTTTTACAGGTGAAGGAATATGATAAATTGTTGGCCAGAATTCTTTATTATTTGGGAGTGTTCTGTTTTGTGTACGCGCTTTTCAATTTTTTACTTAGTCATTTTTTTACCGATTTCGGGTATATCGGTATGGTCTATTTAATAATCCGGTCTATAATCCTTCCACTTAATTTCTTCTTAATTTTTTGGATTATCTATAAAGTCAAACACCCGTTATTAATTTACTTTATCGTGGGCCAATCGTTCTTTTTCATTGGCTCTTTACTCAGCACCTATATTGCATTTACCAATACACACTATATAACGGGACATTTCTTTAATTTTAAAGAATCGCCAAATATTATTTTTCAGATCGGTTTATTGGCTGAAGTGTATTGTTTTTCATTGGCCTTAGGAAAAAACGTTTTTATCCTTCAAAAGGAAAAAGAGGATACCGCGGCGGAACTGATAGAACAACTGCAGAAAAACCAACAAATTCAAGAGAACATGAACCGTGATCTCGATAAAAAGGTAAATGAAAAAACCTTTGAACTTATCCGTCTCTATTCGGAAATTGAGCGCGAAAAGGTTCAAAAAACAAAAGATGATTTTGTAAAAAAAATAAGGGAAACAGAAATGATGGCCCTACGCTCTCAAATGAACCCTCATTTTATTTTTAACAGCATGAACGCTATTAAAAACCTGATCATGACCTCTCGTAATGAAGATGCCATCAATTATCTGGACGATTTTGCCAGTCTGCTTCGTGGAATTTTACAAAACAGTAATCGCGAAAAAATAACCGTCGAAGAGGAACTCGAAATTCTTGAATTATACCTTTCGCTAGAGCAGAGCCGAATGGGCAAGGATTTTAGCTATACCATTCAAGTGACATCTAAAGAAGCCCTGTCACAGTTTGAAATACCACCTTTGCTCTTGCAACCAATTGTAGAAAATGCCATTTGGCACGGTTTACATCCAAGTTCAAAGGCCGAAAAAAAATTGACGCTTGTCTTTGACACCACCGACGATTTAAAAGTTGTGATCGAAGACAACGGCATTGGCCGAAAAGAAAGTGCCAAAAAGAAAAAACTGCACGATTCAATGGGAACTTCAATTGTTGAAGATCGCCTATCCCTTTATAACCATTTGAATGACCACGCTATTCACCTTAAAATAAGCGATCTCGAAGAAGATGGCTACGTTTTGGGAACACGAACGACCTTAACTTATGAATATTGAGCCATGACAAAAATTGTAATCATAGACGACGAAAACCATTGCATCAACGTCCTTGAAAATTTAATTGAAAAGATGCAAGCCGACTATACCATCATAGGCATGTTTACAAATCCAACAAAGGGTTTGGAATTCATCAAAAGCAATCCGCCAGATTTGTTGTTTCTCGACATCGAAATGCCCAACCTCAACGGTTTTGCATTATTGGATAAATTGCTTCCTATGGATTTTGATGTCATTTTTACCACGGCTTATGATCAATACGCCATAAAAGCATTTCAGTATAGCGCCATCAATTATCTTTTGAAACCTATAACTGAAAAAAACATTGTAAAAGCGCTCTCGGAATGGGAAAATCGAAGAAAGCAAACCAGCAACAAACAATGGCAATTACTTCAAGAAAACTTAAAAAACACAAGTGCCGATTATGCGCAAATTGCTCTGCCCACTGGCGTCGGGTATCAAATTGTGGAAATCCAAAACATAATGAGATGCCAATCTGATAGCAATTACACTAATATTTTCTGTAAAGATGAAAAGCGAATTTTGATCAGTCGTACTTTAAAGGAAATTGAAGAACTCTTAACTGCTCATGGATTCGTCAGGGTGCACCAATCACATCTTATTAATCCGAAATTTGTAAAAGGAATTCTAAAACAAGATGGCGGCAGTCTTATAATGAGTGATGATGAAGAAATCCCTGTTTCTCGACAAAAAGGGAAACAGATTAACGAAATACTAGAAACCATGCTTCGGTTTAAGTAATTACATCTATAATACTTCATGTTGATCAGCTAAAACCATCAGAAGATCATTTAAAACAGGCTCTGATTATCCCATTAAATTCAGAATTCTCATTCAAACGAGTCGAATACTAATTCAAACACCCCAATTCCTGATTTGATGTTGTGTAGGAAAAAACATAAACTATTTTTGCAGAATAGTTTTTAGTGATTTGAATTAATCAGTAATTTAAAAAACAGAGCATCCGCATCCGGATGACAATTCTCTGACAACGTCACCCTAAAAACAACATGTTGAGTAAAGAGCCTTTAAATTAACTAGCTTGAATCCCCAAATTTTAGCAATGTTTTCTAAAAAAAATAGTGGTCACAATGAAACAAAAAACGAAAAAACTTTATACAACTAAGGCTTTTTCAGCTCTGGATAAATTTTAACCGGAGTAGAGTTTAAAATTTGATTAATTAACCATTAACTTTTTTAAAATAAATTTATGACCTATTCAAAAACATCTATTTTAATCGCAATTATAGCGGTAATATCTAGCTGTAGCAGTGATGAAGACAACGTGAAAAACCAAGCTCCAAATGCTTTTAATTTAATTGAAGTAGCCGATGGCACAACTAATAGCGCACTAAACCCCGAATTTTCATGGAATGCTGCCATCGATCCTGATGGAGATACCGTGAGTTACGAACTGTATCTCGATACCGCAAATCCTCTCACAACTCTGATTGCGGGCAAATTATCTGAAACCAACCATACCTCAACCCGAGCAGCACTAAATGCGGAGTTTTTACTTGGCAAATGGTTTCTAGTAAATTCAGAAGGTGAAGAACCTGCCACTGCATGTGAAAAAACCTCTTATTCAGAATTTTCAAATAATGGAAAAAATTATACTCTTCTTTTTATAGATGGCAATGATGGCAGCTGTATCCCATTTATGGGTGGAGAGCATAATTTTGAACTCATTTCAGAAAACATTATAAGATTCACCCATGACGACGACGGAGAAACCTTTGAAACTGAAATAGTATCTATTAGCGAAGACACAATGGTTCTAAATGACTTTATTCTTCCGGATAACAAAATAACATTCTGGAAAGCTAAAGAGTAAGCCTCACCCACAAATGACATTCTCAATTTTCATTCTTAAACCTTATTAACATAGGGTATTATGCCGGCGTTCGATGACCTATAGGTCCTACGCCGATAACGACTGAAAAAAATTAATTTTCATCAAGAATTGAAACATAACTCACTAATTTAGTAACACTTAAAAATCAATATTTAAAACACAATCATTATGAAAAAATCAATTTATGCCTTCAACATTATGCTGTTGATGTTTGTCGGATTAGTATCAAATTCAATAGTAGCTCAAAATTCAAAAGGAAGCGAAAACTTTTCAATTGGCGGCTTGTTGGCCTATGGCACCGAAATTGAAAACCTCGGAATAGGTATTAATGCTGAATTTGCAATCACTGAAAATCTACGCATTTCACCAAGTTTCATTTACTATTTACCAAAAGACCATGGTATCATAAAAATAAATTGGTTTGAACTCAATGCCAATGCTAATTATTATTTCATACAAGATGACAAATTTGATGTCTTTGGTTTAGGTGGTCTGAACTACAGCCATGTCGGCGTAAAATACAACGGCCCTAAAATTGGTGGCTTACCTGGAAGCATGAGTGCTACCGATGGTCGATTTGGGCTTAATCTTGGAGCAGGAGCAAACATGCATTTAAGCAATGACAACATTACACCTTTTGCAGAAATCAAATACGTCATTATTGATGGTGGTCAACTTGTAATTGCCGCCGGAGTACGATTTAAAATCTAAAAACAACCCTAAAATCCTTAAAAATGAAAATTACACACGTATTGTTTAAACCTTTATTGACTTTAATGATAATGGGAATTTCCTCCACTAGTTGCAGTAGTGATGACAACAGTTCCAGTCCATCAAACTCGGGCAACAGCTCGTATTCCATAACAATTGAAGGCGATAAAACCTACTCCAATTCGTGGGATGGCGATTCTGAAGAAGGCGCAATAGTAAGCCTTTTCAACAAAGATCTAGAAGGCGCAGAAAATATATCCTTAGTGATTTCAGATGATCTTCATGACTTCAACGTAATTGGAGCTTTCATGCTCAACTCAGATCAACAACCATTACGGTTAGCCAATCTTGCTAATGACGACTTGGGCAATGGAGATCATTCCTCCATAGTTATCACAGTAGGGGATAAAACTTACATGGCAAATTCAGGTAGCGCCAAGCTTTCTAATTTAAAAACATCCATGCTAGGCCAATTTACCGGCTTCGCTTCCTATGACATGGTCATAGATGGCAAGTTTGACGTCGCTGGAACACAAGCTGTAGAGCAAATAAAGATTACAGGAACTGTAAAAGCAATTTCCCTTTTTTAAATTGAAAAACTAAAAGCCAATTTTCGGTTCAAATACGTTTTCGTTTATGAAAATGTATAAATAAAACTTAACTTCTATTTTAAATAGAGGTTAAGTTTTTCTGTTAGATTATGCTACTGATATTATATTTAGGTTCACTTTAAAATCAACTCCCGATTTCAAAATATAACTTTGAAGTTATAAATTTTAGAAACATCGTAATCATTAAAATTGAGGTTGAGGTTGACAACCAAACATTTTCATCCATGGCTTACTAATCTTTTTTCTCCTTATGAACCTATTAGACATCCACGGCTTAAACGGCAACTTAACTCCTGAAGAGAGAGAGTTCTACTTGAATGGAAAGACTCACCATCGAGGCGATTCAGGATTGCGCACCAAACTGCATCAACGTAGGTCGAGACTGAAAGGTAAAATCGCGTCCTAAAATAAAGCCCGTCACACTGACCAAAAAAGATTACTGCCGCCATTTTGAACTGCATAATTACCCATAAAAACCGCTCGCTTCTGCTACTTTTATGAATCCATTTAAATCAAAACACAAACAAACCCCAAAGTGTTTTCGTGGCTATTTTGGACAAAATTCATTGTACTTGCATCTTATTCCCAGCTTAATAGAATAACTATTGGGGATTTCCAGCCATTGCGAAATATATCTAAATAGTTTATATTGTTTCGGAATTCAAAACTTATAATTAGCTTCTATAACTCTAAAACGCGTAGTTTTAAGCTTAGCACTTAAATAAAGTGAGTACCAATTTAAGAAAAACGAACTCATACTTTGATTTTATCAATTGTATAAGCTTCATGTTAATTGGACTATAAAATAGCATCTACAAAAATAACAACTAACATTAATCCAACTCAAATGAAAAAACTTGCACTAATGCTGACCTTGGGATGCATATTGTCCTTAACGGCACAAACCGAAGCAGAAAAAGTAAAAGAAACCATTACCAAATCTGAAATTGAAGGTCATATTTACTTTTTGGCTGACGACGTTTTAAGAGGACGCGAAACAGGTTCTCCCGAAATCAAAATAGCAGCTTCGTATTTAGCCAATAGCCTTCGCAGTTATGGCGTCAAACCAAATCCACAAACAGGAACGTATTATCAGGATGTAAAACTCAAACGCGTATCTCCTCCAAAAAACTCCTCCATCGAAATAAACAAGCAAGCAATTACGGATTACGTATTTATCAATTCGGCTGCAATGAATTCAAATCAAGATGCCATTTTTTTAAACCATGGTTTAGCTGATGATTATAAAGGTAAGGATGTTAAAGGCAAAGTTATTATTATAAAAGCTGGCGGTCCTGAAACTAGCGAAGGAAGAGCTACATTTGGATTACGTCGTACCAAAGAAAAATTAGCCAAAGAACATGAGGTTGCTGCTATTATTGAGTTGCTAAAGATAGAAGATGGCACCTGGAACTCAATAAATCACAATTTTAACGGGCCGACCATAAGCATTGCTTCAGGCGACAATCCCAAAAGTGAAGGTAAAGAAACTGTCTATGTTTGGGTTTTAGATAAAGACGGAAAAATGTCAGAACAACTAAGCGCTTCCAAGAAGATAAGCATTAAAATAGCTATAGGCGCAAACCATGAAGTAGCTGTCGATTGTCAAAATGTTATCGGGATAGTGGAAGGCACTGATCCGGAGCTAAAAAATGAATACATTATTTATTCTGCACATTACGACCATGTGGGTATCGGCGCACCTGATGCCACTGGAGACACCATTTATAATGGCGCAAGAGACAATGCCGTTGGCACGACTACCGTTTTGAGCATGGCCAAAAACTTAGCTAAATATCCAACAAAGCGCTCGTCGTTATTTATTCTCTTTACGGGCGAAGAAAGAGGCCTTTTGGGAAGCAGCTATTATGTTGAGAATCCTGCAGTACCATTAAACCAGATGGTATATTGTTTTAACAGTGATAATGCTGGCTATAATGACACCTCTGTAATCTCAGTAATAGGATTGACCAGAACTACTGCTGAAAACAATATTTTTAGTGCGGCGGAGGCCTTTGGATTAAAAGCGATTGAAGACCCGGCTAAAGAACAAGGTTTGTTTGATAGAAGCGATAACGTCAATTTTGCCAAAAAAGGAATCCCTGCACCTACCTTCTCTTTAGGCTTTACAGCCTTTGATGGCGACGTTACCAAATATTACCACCAACCGGGAGACGAAGCGCATACTTTAGATTATGATTATTTGTTAAAATTCTTTAATGCCTATGTCCTGGCAGGACGAAACATCGGCAACGATCCAAAAACACCAGTTTGGAACCAAGGTGACAAATATGAAGAAGTATCAAAAGTGCTTTATAATAAAAAAGGTACGAACAACTAATTTTTTAAAAACCAGTTAGATCTACAATGCCATAAATACTTAGGGGTAATCCTTTAAGTATTTATGGCATTTTTAGTTTTCAATTCGGTCTGATTTACGAATACTGATAATACATGATGCTGCCCTTGTAGTTGCAACATTAAGCCGATCAATATGGGATGGTTACAACCCGTACTGTGATGTAACGGTAAATCGGTTAACGGAATAAGACGTTCCATGATTTCGTTTACGGCGCTCTTATCCCCTTTCCGTTCCGCGCGCTTCAATTGCGTTTCAACACTAGCCTTGATATCGTAGCACATTTTATCAGAAATATTATTTGAGTAAGCTATTAAAGTTAGAAAAAAGGAATGGATTGTTTTGGGAATGAACTGGAATTTTTGAACATTGCCCAAGACTATAAATACTTATTATATATCAAGCGAACGCGCAAATGGATGAGCAATTTGCGCGTTCGCGATTTTTTTAATTTGTCTTTTAGAAAAATAAGCTAAAACGAAATGCAAGATATTTGCCTAATAGTTTCTTCGAAAGTCTTGTTGGCGGAATAATTATTCCGAAATAAAACCCTAATAAGTCTCTAAATTTAAACTTACTTTCCTCATATTATGCGTATATTGAAAGCTTGTTCACAGCCATTTAACCCTCGCATTAAAGAATGAAAAAAATCATAAGTCTAGCCCTTTTAATAGCATTGACCACCTCCTGCAAAGCGCAATTACCCCTACAAAGTCATGATTTCACCAAAGAAGGCAGTTTTACATCAGGTGTTGAAGGCCCAGCCACAGATTATCAAGGAAATATTTATGCGGTCAATTTTGAAGAACAAGGCACAATTGGCAAAGTGACGC